>NZ_CP077371.1 GCF_019048525.1 Acinetobacter lwoffii
GGGCATGACAGTAAAGGGTTATGAACCTCGTGATATTGACCTAGCCTTGCTCAATGACATGATAAAAGAACAAGGTAAAGAGGTAATTCCCAATACTATTGAAAAGGGTAATGAACGCCAGAAAGAGAAGCCTTTAAATGAGAAGGATAAAGTAGATCCAACACAGGAACGGAAGGAAAAAATTAATAACCTGTCAGAACAGGAAAAAGCTTTACTGACAGTTTTTGATAAAAAAATGAAAGCTGACGGCTTCACAGAAAAGCAGCGCACAGCCAGTATAGACGTTGCGGTTGAACAGCTTAATCAGAAAAAAATGCACGTTGGAAAATTAGTAGATCATGGTGCAGCACCTTATGAGCATGATCCTAAGAATAACAGTAGCTACTACGCCACTATTGAAAATAGTAAAGGTGAAAAAAATACAATCTGGGCGAAGGATCTGGAACGTACTTTGAAAGAACAAAATATCATTAAGAATGATGATATTGTCCTGACCTATAAAGGATCTAACAAAGTCGAAGTGAATACTAAAGAAATTGATCCTAAAACTGGACTGCCAACAGGCGCAAGAGTTCAAACATTGGCAAATAAAGGGAAGTGGGAAGCTCAAAGCTTGAGTAAATTGAAAGAAACAACTGAAAAAGCTTTAACCAAAAATGATAAAACTAAGCTTCAGATTCAACATAATGCCGATATTCAAAATCAGAAATTTCATAAGCCAAAATTAACGGCTTATGATGCCAATGCTCCAAAACAGCAGCCACAAGTTAAAACTCAAGAGAGAAACAAAAATAAAGATATATCTCGATAATCTAGGCCACGAAAACACCCATTAAGGGTGTTTTTTTTATATCCCGCTACTAGATCAAATTGGAGCAGTTTATTTTCTGCGGTCGCCATTTAAAAAGCACAGCTTTTTAAAGCTCACTTGAAAATCAACGGTAATCAGGGAAGGGAAAATTTAACTGATTGCGTCAGTTCGCAAAGTAGACACTTTGCTCTGATATATCTGCTATGGATCTGGATTAGATAGGTAATATAGATGCCTGGATAAACGCTGCAGCTTGCAGCTTTTATCCAAGCATCGGGATTAGACGTTTTAGAGATTATGGACCAGACAATAACATTGGCAGTCCATAATCTACTAAAACCAATAGAAGGTTAAACTTTGGATATTGCTTGTATTGTCCACCTGTGGACTATATAATCAAATTTATCAAATTATGGACGGTATATAATGACAAATGCAGATTTTAAACTGCTAGTTGAATCATTGGGGTTCTATAACCCTGAAGCGGTAAAGGATTATTTCAAAGCTATAGGATTCAATGAATCTATTAACGTCCGACCAATTCAATATTGGTTAAATGGTAAGAGTGTAGCTCTAAATATGCCAATTCCAGACGATGTGGTTGAGCATTTTAAACAGCTTGAACAAATGAAAATTGAGTTATCAAGCCAAGAAAAATTTAAGAAAAATACCTTTCTCTACAAAGATAAATATTTAATGTGGGAAAAATTCCCTGAATTAAATGGGCTACCTTGTACGTACTTAAATCAATTAATGATTCTGGTGAATATGCTGCATGGTTATAGAGAAATGCAGTATTGCACAAGTTACTAAGGATCATAGAATGAAAAATCAGGATCTTTCTATTGTCGAGTTGGTTAGTAAACGCAATAAAATTGTCTATACGATTTGTGGATTATTAGTCTTACTGACAGCCTTATCTTTTGCCAGATACTTTCTAAATTTTAGTATCCTTTATCTTTTAATTTTGCTTATCCCATTCTTTGCGCTTATGTACTGGATGATACAAGTCACTGAAGATATAAAAGAAAAAAAGGATTCTTTATAAAGGTATCCTTTTTCATTTTTCTGTATCGCTTAGTATAAATAGTTGTCAAAAACTACCAAAGTAGCTTAAATTTCGCATAAGAGATTTTATGTTAAACACCACATTAAAAGAGGTGTTTAAAAATTGAAGTCCAGTCAAAGGTAGGCCTTTAATTTTTATTATAATTTTATTCTAAATTTAGAATATTCAGCAGCCTGAGCCATAATGACTTTTTTTCTAAAACTGCTGTATTGGGAGTATCCGATCCATTAATTACACGAGTATTAGAAGAAGTAATTTCAGAATATCTTATTGAGGAAATAACTTGGTTTTGAGGATGAATATTACTCCCTTTATTTACTTCAGCTAACTTAATTTTAAGATCACCTCTGCCCTTGAGGTAAGGATATATATCGAGCATTGGAAATTTTTTACCTACATTATGCTCAGCAATAAAAAATAATTGAGGCTCAGGCAAGAAATTTGCTGGAAACGTAATCATACTTTTACTATTTAGATTAATTGTTTGATTGAATTTTGGATCAATTAGATAGTATTTTAATTCAGGATTAAAAGGCAACGCACTACTAGCGACTGGAAAGTAGCGAAATACACCGCTTCCTTTACTAACCTTATCTAAAACAATATACAAAGTGTGGCCTTGATATTCAGGCTCAATTTTGACTACTTTTTCGAACTTTAAATTGCCTTCAATCGACTGCTTTCCTGTCGTTGGTTCAAAAAAGATCTGTTTAAGTTGCTCATTCATTGGAATTAAAACGTCAGCTACTAGCTGACCTCTTGTGGTACTACTATTTACAATAGGTACAGGTTTATTAACCTCAGCTTTCCAGCAAGTAATTGTTGAACATAAAGTGAAATTAGAGATATTAATCTCACCCTGATCATTATTGCTAGAAACAGCCAGACTTACTCTCAAACGTGACATCTTATTTTCTTGATTACCCTTATATTTTTCTAAATTTTGTGGTGTAAGCGGGGGGGAAGTAGCAAAAATAGATGTTGAAGATACCAGTAGAGTTAATACAAAGATTTTTTTCATTTTTATGGAATCTTAATAGAATTAATATTATACAAATTATGAGAAATCTAGTCCTTAAAAGGACTAGAAATTGTAATTAAACCCAGTTTTCTAACTTTAATCCATCTATACGCTCAAATTCCTTGATGTTATTTGTGACTAATACAACATCTAAAGCTAGGGCATGCGCTGCAATTAGCATATCCAAACTACCAATTATTTTACCTGTAGATTGTAGATCTTGACGTAGTTTTGCGTAATGCCAGATTGCTTTCTCATCGTAAGGTAAAATATCTAAGGGTGATAAAAACTTGTTCAATGCCTGTTTGTTACGCTCAGAGCCAGATTTTTCAACGCCAAAAGCTAATTCGGATGCTGTTATGCTTGAAATCGCAAGCTGACCAAGCTGGTATTGTTTAAAGCGTTCAAAAACATGCTCTGGCTTATGATTGATCACATAGATACAAATATTTGTGTCTAAGAGGTAAATCATTTGAAATCCTCACGTACCTGTTCGCCCTGATCTGCCCGTTCTAACTTGAATCCAACTTCAAACTCGTTTAGAGCTTCTAGCATTACATCCCAAGGATTGTCGATAGGCATCAATAACACACCACGTCCAAAACTTTTAATCGCTACTTCAGTACCATTAAAACGAAATGCTTTAGGTAACCTAACGGCTTGACTTCGACCTGTTTGAAAGACTTTAGCAACTTCCATTTTTTATCTCCTAATAGGATAGCTATCATTGATACATATCTTATCATTAAATAATTTGTAGCGTGTGATTTGTTGTAATTGGTGAATGACTTTAATCCATATTCTAGATGCCTATCCAGGCCTCATCTAAAAGTACAGAGCATAAAAAACCCCGGCATCCTGCCGGGGTTTTTCGTATTGGTTCGCTCGGTATAACTCCTGTCGTACCTTACAGTCCTTGTGCTTATCTCTTGTTATTCTTGTATGGAACTTCCTGTTCCCGATGAGTTCATCATAGGAAAATTCACCTCTCCTGGACAGCCGTAAAGAACCGGAATTTACGTAAGCCCAGGCGTACAAAATAGCCTAAATTTTATCCACAAAAAATGTGGATAATTTTGGACATTGAGGCATTGATAAAATTTGAAAAATGCTAAAATTGATTACTTTTTAAACAAATTTATTGGCAAAACATTCCAAAACCGCTCATAAAAAAGCCGACTTGTTTCCAAGTCAGCTTTTCGACATCGTCGAGCATCACCACTATAACACAAGTGTATGATTTTTATATATTTAAAATATGCGTTTCGTATAACGCCCATTATGTTAAATGGGGAATAAAATACGATCATATATTTATCATCTGATTCTTTTTTTGATAGAAAGAACCATTCTTTCTTTATTTAAATATCTGATACAGTGGCACTTATATAAAATATTATAACTTAGGTGGTCCATGCCTAGCCTAACTCTCAAAGCGACATCAAAAAGATGCTTCGAGCCTAAAGTTCTAATGATTCTAATTGAGTGTCTGCCTTATGAACAAAGGCCTCCTATCAAAGAGTTATTAACCTCTTATCCTGTAGAAATTAAACTAAATTTAACTCCAGAAGTCTTAGAGCCCACTATCGAAAAAATACTAAAACGATTAGGCAAAGTATTTATTATCAGTAAGTAGATCAGTTCTGAAGTGTTCTTAAAATTAACATAATACACGTTATACGAATCTCTAAAAAAAAGTTTATTACACTGATTTTTATATGTTTTTTAAATTTTAAGCCTAGACCAGAGTCTAGGTTTTTTCATTTCGTATAACAGCCATTATCTTAAATGGGAGGGGGAGATTAAGCTAAAATTAGGGTTTTAATTTAGAGAAAGTAATGTCTCAGATAAAAATTTATGCTTTAGATGAAACTATAGAATTACATCGTGATAATTTAAGTAAAGCTATCCATCAGGCTTTAGTTAAAGAATTAAAATACCCTGAAGAAAAAAGGTTCCAACGTTTTATTCCACTAGAATCCAAAAATTTTATATATCCAGCAGACCGCAGTACATCTTATATAATTATTGAAATTTCCATGTTCGATGGACGAACAAAAGAGACTAAAAAAGCATTTATTAAGACTCTATTCGAAAATATAAACAATCTATGCGGTATTGATTCAAATGATGTTGAGATAACTATATTTGAAACTCCTAAAGAAAACTGGGGCATTAGAGGGGAGAATGCGGATGAACTACAGTTAAATTATCAGGTAAGTGTTTAAATTTCCTAAAATTAACATAATACATGTTATACGAATTCCCAAGGCATGGCTTTTAGTCATGCTTTTTTTATCAAAAGAGTATAGCTGAATGATAGCGAGCCAAATCGCATACAATATCTATCATTAGACTTAATGCAATAATTAAATGATGTTGTTATCATTAATCTAATAGAATTAAGATTAAATGATAGAAATGAATACACGTATTTATCTACGAGCTTCAACTAAAGATCAAGATGCAGAAAGGGCTTTGCAGATTCTTCAGGATCTAAACCAAAACTTGAATTTGGGCGAAACCATTGTGTACGTGGAAAACTATAGTGGTACGAAGTTAGACCGACCTGAATTGAATAAGCTACTGTCAGAAGCAAATCAAGGTGACACCTTGTTGGTTGAAAGTATTGACCGATTATCACGCCTAACCCAACAGGATTTTCAAGAGCTGAAGCGCAGGATCCAGGAGAAGGGACTTCGTTTAGTCGTAGCAGATCTTCCTACTACCTACCAAATGATTCAAACCAGTGACAGCATTACTCATTCAATCCTGGATCTCATCAACAATATGTTGATTGATCTCCTGGCAACAATGGCCCGCCTGGACAATGAGAAACGTATAGAACGTATTAAGCAGGGCCTGGCACGTTCGGGTTACAAACCAACAGGTAAGAAAGCCAATGAGGCTAAGCACAAACGAATAAAAGAATTGCTAGCAGCTGGCAATATGACTAAGGAAGAAATTGCCAAAGCAGTGAATTGTGGAGTTGCAACTGTTTATCGAGTTGCTAAAGTCATTTAAAAAGGCTTGTATCAGTGCTTCCCTTATGTCATATCTATTTAGAAAGGAGCAAGGCATTCTTAAAGATCAAAAGAAGGGATTAATGATGAAAAAGCATTTGATTTTCCTTGTTTTTATAGTGATGGTTTTTATTTTAGCTCTAGTTGTAAAGATTAATAATGATCATAAAAAAGGGCAAGCATTAAAGAAATTGGAACTAGTTGAAAAGCAAATCCATTAGGTAAAAATTGACTTATACTTGTTTAAATAACGCTAATAACTAAGCCCAAAGAACACCTATACCCAGTGCTACACACGCTTAGTTTTTTATATTTTAAAAGAGTATTTTAGCAAATATCATAAAAGACCGATCTATTCTCAAGCCGGTTTTTTATATCGCCGAGCATCATGGCCTCATCATAGATATATGAATATTAAGATAAATAAAAAGCCCTATAGTCTCTCCCGTTACTATAAGGCTTATAAAACGCTGTAATTTTTTTCTTAATTACCTACTTTTCGATGTAAGTTATGAATATATTTTACCTATTGGTAAAAATAAAGATATAAGACAAAAGATGAATACGTTAGGAATTCCGCGTAAAAACTACTAATTTCGTATAACCGCCATTATGTTAAATGGGTAATAATAAATTGGTGGGATAGTGCAGTTTTTTAAATTTCTGATAAGAGATTGTCTGTTGAATCTGTAACAAATAAGATGTCAACTAATATTCTGTTTCAAATAGGTTTGTTAATTAAAAATTATATTCTGAACCAATATTTTTTGGTGCGTTTAGCTTCCAGGATTTTCTGTAGTATCTAAGGTATTACCTTACACTTTAAAATTATTTAAATCTGAAAAATCAAAATTGTGGTCCTAAAATTGCTTAATAAAAATATGAAAAAAAGTAAAGTATATTAATTTTATGTTGCAAAACTCTAAGCGTATTGGTTTTCTATTGCTCGATAACTTTTCCATGATTGCCTTTTCAAACATGCTTGAAGTATTACGTATGGCTAACTATGTCACACAAGATAATTTATACCAATGGAACGTGACGGGTTTAGATGGTCATCACAGTTGCGCAAGCAATGGTCTGCAAATACAACATACCTGTGTTTTGCCACATTTACTGAATATGGATATCGTTTTTATTTGTGGTGGTTTTCAACTGTATAAGAATATGACCCCATACTTAAAGAATTTTTTATATCGGCTTGATCAACAAAAAATTGCTTTAGGTGGTTTATGTACAGGTGCTTATGTATTGGCAAAAGCAGATCTGCTAAATGGCTTTCGTGCTAGTCTTCATTGGGAAAATACCTTAGCTGCACAAGAAGAATTTCCATTAGTACAATTTACCCCGCATATTTTTACCATTGATAAGAATCGTTTTACCTGTTCTGGTGGGCTTGCAGCGATTGATTTAGGCTTGGAACTTGTTGAAATACATTATCCAAATATTGCTAAGAGAATCTGTGAGCAATTTATTGTTCATCAAGTACGTGAGAGCAATGAAATTCAACATCAACCCATTTCTGAACATAGGAAAAAACTTGATTTTCCAATTCAAGATGTATTGCGCTTAATGGAAAATAATATTAATGAGCCTTTAACCATTGCTGAAATTGCACAGCATGTAAAAATTCAACCGCGTACCTTAGAGCGCTTGTTTAAAATGAATCTGCAATTGGCTCCGAAAGAATATTATTTAAAACTAAGACTCACCTATGCACAGAATCTACTTAAACAGTCTACTTTAAGCATTTCAAATATTGCTTTGGCATGCGGTTTTTGTAACGGATCTAGTTTTACTAAAGCATATAAAGCTTTTTTTAACTATTCACCCAAATTTGAACGTAATGTTCTAGATTTTGCTAATTAGTATTTTTTAATCTTGTCGGTTTTTGAAAACTTTCTGACGTTTTTGGCAAAAATACCTACTCATATTCTGCATAAGCTTAGGTGATTGGTTACATCACATTGATCTAGGCACATATATGAATACTTTAGTAAATAATTTGGCTGTTTCAGAGCTATCATCATTATTAACCATTGAAAATGGTGAAAAAGTTTCTGCAACATTTTCATTATCTGAGTATCAAAATAGACAAAGCAAGCTACGCCAACTAATGGAAGAGCTAGAAATTGATCATGTTCTATTTAGTTCAATACATAACATTAACTATTATGCGGACTTTATTTATTGTTCATTTGGTCGCTTCTACGGTCTGGTGGTTAGCCCAGAAAAAGTGGTGACAATTTCAGCAAATATTGATGCTGGTCAACCTTGGCGTCGTACGGTTGGTGACTATAACGTTGTTTATACCGATTGGCAGCGTGATAACTATTTTAAAGCGGTTACACAAGAAATTCCGAATAAAGGTCGTGTAGGAATTGAGTTTGATCATTTGCCTTTAGAGCGTTTAAATAAGTTAAAAGCTGTTTTGCCAAATGTAGAGTTTATCGATATTAGTGCCCCATGTATGAAACTACGCATGATTAAATCTGCTGAAGAAATTGCACATATCACCCAAGGGGCTGCTGTGTGTGATATTGGTGGTTTCACAGTGACTGCAGCGATTCGTGAAGGGGTACCAGAGCATGAAGTGGCTTTAGCTTCTACCCAAGCGATGGTACGTGAAATTGCCAAACGTTTTCCAAACTCTGAATTAATGGATACATGGACTTGGTTCCAGTCAGGAATTAATACCGATGGCGCACATAATCCTGTCACAACACGCCAAGTGCAAAAAGGTGACATCTTAAGTTTAAATTGCTTCTCGATGATTGCAGGCTATTACACAGCTTTAGAACGGACACAATTTTTTGATCATTGCGATGATGCTTCACTACGTATTTGGGAAGCCAATGTTAAGGTGCATGAAGCAGGCTTAAAATTGATTCGTCCAGGTGCACGTTGCAGTGATATTGCGAAAGAATTAAATGAAATTTTCTATGAAGAAGGCTTATTACAATACCGTACCTTTGGTTATGGACACTCTTTTGGCGTGTTATCGCATTATTACGGTCGTGAAGCAGGCTTAGAATTACGTGAAGATATTGATACGGTGATTGAACCTGGCATGGTAATTTCCATGGAACCTATGGTCATGATTCCACAAGGTATGGCTGGTGCTGGTGGTTACCGTGAACATGACATCTTGGTGGTGACAGAATCAGGCAATGAAAATATTACTAAATTCCCATATGGTCCAGAACATAACATCATCAAATAATAAATTGCATAGGCACTTCTTTTAGAAGTGCCTATTTGATTCGAGGGGAGAAAAATGAAAAAAGACAAGCAGGTAGAACAAAAAAACACCTTAAGACGTGTCGCAAGTGCAAGCTTTATTGGCAATTTTGTAGAATGGTTTGATTATGCAGCATATGGTTTTTTGGCAACAGTCATTGCAGTTGTTTTTTTCCCGCAAAGTGACCCTTTAACGGCATTAATGGCTGCCTATGCTATCTTTGCAATTTCATTTATTTTGCGTCCATTAGGCGGTATTTTTTGGGGGCATGTGGGCGATAAATTTGGTCGAAAAAATGCTTTATCGTGGTCGATTATCTTAATGACACTGGCTACGGTATGTATTGCACTGTTACCAAGTTATCAAAGTATCGGTATTTTTGCACCGATTATGCTATTAATATTTCGGATGATCCAGGGCTTCTCAGCTTCAGGTGAATATGCTGGAGCAGCAAACTTTCTCGCAGAATACGCCCCTAAGGAAAAAAGAGGACTTTATACCAGTTTAGTTCCTGCAAGTACTGCAACGGGTTTACTACTCGGCTCTTTAATGGCAGCAGCAATGTTCGCTTTTATGTCAGAGGCATTTTTACACGAATATGGCTGGAGAATTCCATTTTTATTGGCAGCACCATTAGGCTTAATTGGATACTACATTCGTGTCAAGTTAGAAGATACCCCAGAGTTTTTAGAACATCAAAAAAATGGCAAGAAAGAAAATTTTCCAATCAAAGCCTTATTTACCCAGTATCGACCAGCACTTTTTAAAGCATTTACTGTTGCATCTTTAAATGCCACTGCGTTCTATCTTATTTTTAGTTACATGCCAAATTATTTAGCTACAGAGTTAGGTGTAAATAAAACGCAAGCCTTTATCTCGGGGTCAATTTCATTGCTATTTTATATTGCTGTGGTTTTTGCAATGGGCAAATATTCAGACCGAATTGGACGTAAGAAAATGTTGCTTTGGGCAAGTCTAAGCTTTATCGCACTGACTGTACCCTTGTTCTACTTACTTTCAACCGCCAGTTTTGTTGAAATGGTGATAATCCAGCTCGTGTTCTGCACATTGTTAGCAATGAACGATGGTAGTTTACCTGCATATTTAACAGAACAATTCCCTATACAAGTGCGCTATACCGGTTTTGCCTTTAGTTTTAATACTGCTAATGCATTGTTAGGTGGAACAGTTCCTTTTGTTGCAACCTGGTTAATTCAACAAACAGGTAATACCTTAGCACCTAGTGTCTTATTAATTGTAGTTGCAATTTTTGCAAGTATGGCTTTATTACAAAGGAAATCACATCGTTTAATCAATGCTAAAGCTTAAAAGGAATTGGTTATGCTTTTAAACGCTTTACCTGCACTCAATAGAAATATATCGACTTTAATTGGTCTTACAGCTGTCATATTTTGGAGTACAAATGTAGGCTTAATTCGTAGTGTCAGTGAGAGTTTTGGAGCTGTAGCCGGTGCTGCTCTAATTTACAGTGTCGCATCCGTGATTTTACTTTTCACGATTGGCATGCCTAAGTTTTCTACAATCCCAAAATCCTATTTATGTTGGGGAAGCCTTTTATTTGTTGCTTATGAATTATGTTTTGCTCTTTCTATTGGCTATGCACAAAACAGTAGACAAGCAATCGAAGTTGGCATGATTAATTATCTATGGCCAACATTTACTCTACTATTTGCAATTATTTTTAACAACATTAAGGCCAATATTTTAATTATTCCCGGTTGCATATTAGCCTTGGTTGGAATTTGTTGGGTGCTAGGGGGAGATACTGGATTTGATCTCTTCCAGATATGGACCAATTTGAAGGCTAATCCTCTTAGTTATGGTTTAGCTTTTGCTGCTGCTATTTTATGGGCTACATATTGTTCTGTGACAGTAAAAACGTCTCAGGGTAAAAATCTAGTCACTATATTTTTTGCCCTAGTTGCAGCTGTACTATGGATAAAATACCTTCTCATGAGTGGGTCAGCTCTTAATTTTACTTATGACAATACAGTCACTCTGATTATGGCGGCTGGTGCTTTAGGTTTGGGATATGGTGCTTGGAATATTGGAATTATTTCAGGGAACATGACATTAATGGCTGGCGCTTCTTACTTTACTCCCGTGTTATCTGCTTTGTTTGCTGCATTACTTCTAAGCACTTCCTTATCTTTCATCTTTTGGCAAGGTGTTGCAATGGTGACAACAGGAGCAGTCTTGTGTTGGTTAGCGACTCGAAAGCAATAAATTATTTAGAGGCTTTAAAATTAACATAATACACCTTATACGAAAGGTGTTATAATTTTCCTTAGAAATCAATGCTGTAGTTTCTAGTTGATAGCTCATCTTCCCCAAGGTGGGCTTTTTTTATGATTTTTCACGTTCCACGCCTATTATTTAAGCAATGTTTCACGACTTTGTTCATATTAGTTAAACAATCGTGGTTAATCATAGGGTCTAAAAAAACGGCTCCAAAAGCCCCTTTTTTCGGATTCTGGTTGTTCAGGGGTAGCAATCTGTTTAGGTGAACCATACTGGGTTTATTGGAGACAAGTTTTTAAATCTAATTTATGTAACTATAGAGTATAGTCTAACGGAACAAACAAGAGCCTAATAATATATACTGAATTCCGTATCTATAGACTTGATATTTATTTTCGGTACAATATGTATCTACAAATCTAATATCTAACGGAACAAAATGCCTAACCAAGTCGGTTATATTCGTGTCAGTTCAACTGAACAAAATACTGAACGTCAATTAGATGGAATCAGCCTGGATAAGACATTCACTGAAAAGGCAAGCGGTGGTAGCCGTGAACGTCCTCAGTTAAATGCAATGCTCGAATATCTTCGTGAAGGAGATACGGTGCATGTTCACAGTATTGATCGTCTGGCACGTAATACAAATGATCTGAACGAAATTGTGAATAGTCTTAATGATCGTGGCATAACTATTATTTTTCATAAAGAGAATCTGATTTTCAGTCATGATATTGCTCAATCGGCAATGAATAAACTTATGTTCCAAATGCTCGCTGCATTCGCAGAGTTTGAACGCTCTATGATCCGTGAACGCCAAAGAGAAGGAATTAATAAAGCCAAAGCTAAAGGCTTATATAAAGGTAGAAAACGAAAAATAGATTATGCAGAAATACAGAAAGCTATGAAGGTCGAAGGGGCAACTTTTAGAAGTGTTGCTAAACAGTTCGATGTAGGTGTTGCAACTGTACAAAGAGCGTTAAAAGTAGCTACTACAGAATAAGGTACACATAAATTTTCTACCATTTATCTTTAATACATTGTATTTCAATTAGATTAAAGTTTACTATTTGATTTTGTCACAAAATCAAAGGGGTTTTTATGAATGAAATTAGAAAAGGTGGTCATAGGGAAGGTGCAGGAAGAAAGGCAATTTACAATGAACCCACTAAGACTATGCGTGTACCAATATCACGTATTGTAGAGATTAAGAAGTTTTTAGCGAATCATAAAAAGACTACCTTAAATGATGTAGCTACTATAACTTTAATTAATCCTTCAACCTTTAAACGTATTCCTTTAGCTTCAGAAAAAGTAGCTGCTGGTTTCCCTTCTCCCGCACAAGATTACATTGATAAAACTTTAGATATGAATGAACACCTTGTGAAAAATGAAGCTGCAACATTTGTTGTCAAAGTAGCTTCTCTTTCCATGCGTGACGCAGGCATTGAAATTGATGACGAGCTTTTAGTGGATCGTAGTCTTGAAGCTAAACACGAAGATATTGTTATTGCCTTAATTGACAATGAGTTCACCGTTAAGCGGTTAATGGTTGAAGGTGATAAGTGTTGGCTTAAAGCTGAAAATCCAGATTATGACGATATTCACCTTAATGATTGCCAAGAATTATTAATATGGGGTGTAGTGACCTTTGTCATTAAGCCATTTAGGAAACATAAATAATCTAATCCTATTGGTCTAATCTACATGGAAAATCAAAATAAGATCTTTGCTTTGGTAGACATTAATAACTGTTATGTAAGTTGTGAACGTGTCTTTAATCCAAGCCTGAATAATAAGCCAGTAATCGTATTATCTAATAATGACGGTTGTGCTGTGGCTCGTTCACAAGAAGCTAAAGACTTAGGAATAAAGATGGGTGTACCTCTTTTTCAACTCAAGGAGCTTGTAGAGCAGCACAATATTACAGTCCTTTCGAGTAATTATGCTCTATATGCGGAAATGTCCCGCAGATTTATAAAAGTCCTAGCTGAATTTGTTACACCTCAAGAACAAGAAATTTATTCGATTGATGAATGCTTTTTAGATCTAACTGCTTATGCTTCAAATTATGATCTAACTGCTTATGCTCATTTAATTCTGGATCGGCTCTCACGTTGGCTAGGTTTGCCGGCCTGTATTGGCATTGGGCGGACTAAAACAGAAGCAAAAATGGCTAATCATATCGCTAAAAAGAATAGTTATTTAAAAGGTGTATGTAACCTTGTTTCAATGGACTATTGTTCGATTGAGGGCTTATATCAATCTATAGAAGTTAGTGAAGTATGGGGGATTGGTAGAAAGCATACTAAAAAGCTGAATAGCCTAAGCATTAATACAGTTCTAGATTTTGTCTGTGCTTCACCCTTAATGATTAGAGATCAATTCTCTGTAGTCATGCACAGAACACTATTAGAATTACAGGGAATTTCTTGCATTGAAATTGAGCAAAGTCCTAAAGCAAAAAAACAAATAATAGCAAGCCGTTCCTTTGGCCAGAAAGTTTATAGCTGTGAGGATCTTAAAGAAGCGATTACGCTTTATGTTCAGGATGCCGTAAGCCGTTTAAGAAGTGAAAATTTACTATGTGGCTGTATTATTAGTTTTGTTCAATCTAATCCATTTGATACTTCTGAGCCTTTTTATAATAAATCTTTGTCTTACGCTTTACCCGATCCATCAGACAATAGTTTATTACTTTCTAAAATTGCTACCTCAATGGTTGATCAGCTATACCAGAAGAATATTGGATTTAAAAAATGTGGAGTTATCCTCACTTGTCTTGAACCTAAAGCCACTCATATTTATGACTTATTCACGGACATGAACAAGATAGAATCAAGTAATAAACTTATGGATTCACTCGATGATATACAGAATAAATTTGGTAAGAGAAAAATAGGATTAGGTGCCAGTATGCTACCTGATAGAAATTGGAATATGTCACGTAATAAGCTGTCTCCCAATTACTTTAAATGGGATCAACTTATGAGTGTTAAATAATTAGTCATGACTAAGATAATTTTTTTGCATGTGACTTGCCACCTGGCTAAAAGGAATAACAGGAATTGAAATTAAAATATGCAGCGTTTATAGCTCTTTTAATAGTAGTGTCTGTTATGGCCTTTAAACAGGTTTATAACCCTTACTTTGATCAAGATAAAGAAGTAAAGACGTTTAGCTTTAATGGAAAAAAATTAACGGCTCTGTACCTATATAGGGAGCATGATCAAGAAATAGGTTTTAAAGAAAATCCTTCATTAAAGCCTTTAGTCTTTACGTGGAAAAAGCCGATTTATACCTGTTTTAATATGGTCAATGTACCTTATGACTTAGAGATACTTTTCTTTAATACAGATAAAAAAATTATTGGATCGGCTGTCATGGAAAAGTTTTCCCAAAAGCAGTATTGCCCTAATGAAAAGATAGTATATGCACTAGAAATTGTGAGAGAGCAATAAATTCTATAGTTTAAATATAGACTTTCTACTACGATTATAAATATTTAATAAAGTGACGAACTATTTTTAGGAAAAAAGATGGCTGTTGATATTAATGATATTGTTTCGATTGGAAAACATCCTTTCTTTAGTGGAGTACCACTAAAAATTTTTGCCAAATATGTAGGTGAAAATTCCGCGCGTCATTATAAAGAGTACTTGAAACAATACGACAAATTGCCAAAAATTCTCCCTAAGCCCTTCCTTCAATTACCGCAGACACCACCTGATGATGTTTTAGTATTAAAGCACAAGGCTTTAGAACGCAAATACCAAGTAGTTATCAATCAATATTCAGAATTATCTCGAATGTTTTATGATACTTACAAACAACTTAAAGATTCCTGTAATTCGATTAACTCACAGATAGAAAATTTTGATAGATATTTATCTCATCATGCACTTAGGCAAGATCAAGTAAAAATTTTTAGTGATGATGAGTTACCTTACCGAATTACAATGGATGAATTAAAGTCCTTCTTGATCTCATATCTAGGATTTGAATCAAATAGTTTGATTGACTACAGGCCGATAGTAGAACAACTAAATATAAAAGGTCACCTAATGAGTATCTCTATTTCAGCATGCGAATATACTAAAGATCTTTATATTGCTAGCTTATTTTTTAATGATGGTTCTCCATTACCCGCAGGTTATGGCCATACTATAGAGGTGTGGGATAGCCGCGATTTAGTTGAATATATCCAACGCTATAAACCAATCCTAAGTATTGAAAATAAATCACAATTCTAGAGAAACCTGATCGAAAGATCATTATATGTATCTAGAATTGTAAGAGCAATTCAGTACGATAACTATCTCGTTAGCGTTCTTGTTCCTTCCCTTTGTTCAATCTTTGTTGTGGATCTGGCTTATTAGGTTGAATCTGTGGCTGTGGTTTTTTCACTTCTACCTGTTTCCGTAAATAGTCCACTAGATCAACTGCTAGTTTTCTATCTTGCGGATCTGGTGACTGTGATAGAGCTTTAGTAATTTCCTTGTAATGCGTCAATGCTTCTTTTTCTTGCTGTTTAGCTTTCTGGACACGTTCTGGACTTGCCTTATTTTTACCATATCGCTTAAACGATTTGCCCTGCTCTTTCATTTGTTTAACTGACTGCTTATCACTTCTATTTTTTTGAAGCCTAGCTATACGTTTTGTCGCATTCGCTTCAATCCCTCTGGATCTTAATTTTTCAGCAAAACTTTCTCGCCATTCCTGAAGATCAGCCTTCCTGATATTTAACCGATCCCCTTTTTCAGAAACAGCTTTAACAACAACATGCACATGCGGGTTTTCACTTGGATCTTTTGAAGGGTCATTGGTAAAGGTATGCTGCACCATCATATATTTATGGTCTTTAAAATGTTCCTCTGCAAATTCTTTTGCAGCATCATAAACGCCTTTTTCATCCGTACCTTTCGGCATAGATAACACAATATTAAAAGCCTGCTTATATTTAGATTCTTCATCAGAAATAGGTGTACCTGACATTTGCCAATCTTCAGCAGTATCTTCTATATCATCCTTACCATTAACTTTATTTCCGTCCTGATCAATTCCCTCTAATTGCCCATTTCGTGTGATATATCCCATGTGGGCTTTCACCTTCCCCATAGAATTACCTCCACCAGTAACCTTGACCATTACTTCAGGGGTCTTTTTACTGATTCTATTTAAAGTTGCCTTAACGCTATTTGGAGATGATTTAGGGGCTGATTTAGCTGAATGGCCAGATCCATTTTTAGGCTTAGACAGATCATTTAAAAAAGTATCTAAACTTTGGGTCTGATTAACACGCTTAACTTTAGATCCGTTAAGTAGCTGCTCACCATGAGCAAGCAAAGTGCTTTGCACTTCTCTGGTAGTCTTACTGCTTCCGTTAGCCATTATTCCCACCTCTTTTTATTGCGCTCTAATAGAGTGAAAACATGCCTAACTTGAGCTTTTACTAGCTGATGCACTCGCTCGACAAATTCTCTATCGTAAGACTCATAAATACCCTGATTCATATTCTTAGCCATTTGGTTTAGGTTTCTACCAATCGCCAAAAGCTGACTATTTGATTCGCCAAGTTTAAGAGCTTCTTCCTGGCTAAAGAATATTGAATCTTTTGTGACATTAGCTGTTAAAACCGAAATGATATATTGATTCGGTTTCATACCGACCTGTGCTGCTTTTTCATTAATGGCTTTCATCAAACTTGGTTTAAGCCGTAATTCTTTGCGTGATGTTTTTTCAAATACATCTATAACGTCTTGCGTTTTTTCTATTTCAGATAACTTTTCCTTGATCATTTTTTTGAGCAGGTTGTCTGGATCTACTTCTTCAAACTTAGCTAACTGATAGATTTTTTCGGCTAAGTCCTTTTCAAGATTCAAGGAAAAATCTTGTCCTGAATATTCTGGATCATTCTCTTTTTGATAAGAAAGTTCTAACGCTTTTTGGAAAGGTGCGCCTTTCTTAATTCCCTGTTTTTCACACTTTGCCTCCCACCAATCAAGCACTGCCCGATCAACTCTGAAAAAGATTTTATTGTCTTTAGCCATGATTAATTCCATAAGCAAAGTGATATTTTGCTTATCCCATTTTATCAACTGGGTGACAAAATGGCAATTTTAACGGCTGCTGCCTATCCTGCCCTAGATTATATATCTTCTTTTTTCCCTCTTTTCTCCTTAGTCATGACTAAGGGTAATCAAGCTAGGTGGTCGGGATAACCCGCCAAAAAAAAAACCTTGCATAAGCAAGGTCTTTTTCCATTGATAGGTTTAGGCTTCTTGTAAATACTCGATTTCAAGGCTGCTGCAATCTACAGATACCTCTGTTCCATCTTCGTATTTGATCCATGCAAAACCCAAAGAAGTAGGCTTTTTATTTAGCATCAGGTTCGCTTGTCGGCCGTCATGAATAACAACTAAAAGCGGTTTTTTGATTTTGTCTGGATCTTCTTCTTTAGCTTCTGGCTGCTCTTTCTGATTCGATTGATCCATCAGTTTTTTAACTTCTGGTTCTTCTGGTTCTTCAGTCGCTTCAGCTTGATCATCCCCCTCAAAATTGAAAGATTCATTATCATCAATAATGGCGGTTTGCTCTTGGCTTTCTTGCGCCTGTGGTTCTTGATCTACTTCAGTCGCTTCAGCTTGCTTAGGTTCTTTTAACTTTTTAGATAAAGCCTGAACTCTAGATCTGATAATGTCCTGACCATTCTCTAAAGATTCATCCACCCAAGCGTTTACTTCTTCAGGGAAGGATTCCCAAAGTTTGCGTAAGTCATACAAAGTCTTTGGAGATTTAAAACCTGCATCATAAGCCTTAGATAAGCATTCTGGCATATCTACTAAAGCTAAGTGAGTAGAAATGAAAACAGGATCTTCATTTAACTTTTTAGCGATTACGTTTTTCTTCTCACCTTGCTTAATTTTCTTTTGGATGAAAAGTGCAAGCTCAATAGGTGAATGGTTAAGGCGTTCTTTATTCTCCATGACTTGATCATAATCATCATGATCATTATCAACAAAAGCAGGGATAGTTTCCTTGCCAGCCATCACTGAAGCTCTAAAACGTCTAGCTCCATAATTGATGATCCACTTGCCTTGTTCTGTTGGGTGGGGTTTAACACTAATTGGTGTTTTAACTCCACGAGCCTTGATTGATTCGACCATTTTTTGCATCTGATCTTCTGGAAACTCAACACGCGGCTGATCTGGATCTTCAAGAATATCTGTAAGTGGAATCTGCTTAGGTGTTCCGTCTGCTACTGGTGCAGAATTACCTAGATCAATACCTTCCAAAGCTGATAAATCTAACATTCCTTAAATCTCCATAAACTTGTTAATGCTTTCAAAAACTGTTTTTAATTCAGCCCATGCGGTAAAACCGCTAGTTTTACCCAATTTATTTGTAGGTATGCCTTGCGCTTGCGCTTCAGCGATTGCAGTCGTTTTTTTAACGAAGGCATAGCTACCGTCTGAGTTTTTGATCAGGTACTTTGAAAAATGCTGAACAATAGCTTTTAGGTTGTCTTTCTGAAATGGAGTTGGTTCAACAATATTCGGAAGGATGCCGATTAATTTTAAATTTGGGTTTAGCTTTTGATTAATCGCTTGGATCTGCTTGAGTAATCCACCGATGCCGTCAATAGCTTCCTGATTCAATTGAATTGGACTTAAAACATAGTCACTAACAATTAATGAAGCTACTTGGCGAATGTCGGGATTTGGATTGGTATCAATCAGGCAAACATCAAATAAAGAATCAACTGATTTTAAAAACTTCTGGTAATTGGTGGCAAAGTTGTTATGCAAAGTGCCATTTTTTTCAATAGCTGTTAATTCTGGTGTTGCTTGTACCAAAGTAAAGGCTTCAGGATTTGAAATAGTTTGATCTTCTTTGGTCAGCATGTCGAATGCAGATACATTAGCTACAGTCACAGCCCCGCCAGTAATCAATGCTTTTGTAGTGTTCTTCTGGTGGTCTAGATCAATGACTAATACACGCAAGCCCAAAGAATTTAAATAGTGTGCATACTGGCAAATGATTGCAGATTTACCCACACCGCCCTTTTGATTTGAAGCAACAACTTTTTTCATATTTCACCTAGTTTAATGGCTTATTAAGGGTCGCCCTATTGCGTCCTTATGCTGTATATTCTAACGTCCACCTGTGGACATTGCAAGCATTTTCTTAGTCATGACTAAGTTTTTTATCATAAAAAAATCCTCCCATAAAGGGAGGACGTAAATTAAAAATCTTCAGGATAACCGATTGTTATGACTGGCTCTCCTTGATCTCCACCATGAACGTGCAATTCTAAAATATGATTTCTCTTGCGACCTGCGCCTGTGATAATCACAGTAAAACGTACCGCACTAGGGCTTAGGTGTGTCTTATATACTCGGCTCATCCATAAAATGTCATGAATAACGCCCTCTAAGTCATTAAGCCATTTTTCATTTTTTACCGCCTTATCAACTACCGCCCAAAGCGCAGAAGTGAAACAGATAGGATGCTTATAATGTTCTTTTGCCAGTCCATCTAATTTAGGACTAAGAGAATTGATTGCAACTAAAAAACCATCTTCAATGGCTTGCTGACGTGTGTAAACTGAAATGTATTGTTCCATGATTTTTAACCTGTTTTATTTCAGGTCGCCCGATGCGTCCTGATAAAGTCATTATATCAGTCCACCTGTGGACATTCAAGCAAAAGCTTAGTCATGACTAATTTTTTTATAGGGAAAATTGAGTAGAAAAATATCCGTTTTAATACCTGGCTAAACCGCTTTTCAGATGCTCTTATTTGCGATTCTTAGGCTGCTGACAGCCTTTTTTATATATGAAGCTAGGTTATCCTAGCACCGACCTGAACAGGCCAAAATGAGCGTATATAAAGCAGAACAGATAGACAATTTTTTATGTTTTTTAGGCAAGCTAAAAACCAAAAAAATCGCCACCAAAAAAAACCTCCCATTGTGGGAGGTCTAGCTTAAACGGCTAAGTTATAAGTAATTCTGTAATCTTCAAAATAACCGTTTTCATTATCTCCCCTTCTGATTCTTTCAATATGAGTAACATTGTGGGCTACTCGGCAACTAATCATGATTTTTTCAATTTCTTGAAATAGTGTTTTTTCATCAAAGATTGGAAACCAAATATTATTGTTAGATCCAGTTAAAACCTCATGACCGCAAAAATGAACCAGTTTACCTGTAGGATAGTTTGTAAAGATTGCAACTATTGAAGCTCGCATAATTAATTCCTGTTTTATTTCAGGTCGCCCGATGCGTCCTGATAAAAGTCATTATATCAGTCCACCTGTGGACATTCAAGCAAAAACTTAGTCATGACTAAGGATAATAAGGCTTAGTCATGACTAAGAGAATTGATAAAAAAAGCCCCCTTTCGGGGACTTATTCATTAAGCGGTTAAAAGTTGTCTTTCTTCTGCCATTCTGGTTTTTTTAACTTTCTGGCTGCCGTGTAACTCTCGCATTTGATCTAAAGTCATTCGACCTCGACCATTTGATTTTTTACCAATGAAAACCCATTTACATTGCACTCGATTCCATACAAAACCCGCTTCTTTTAATTTGTCTTTGTGCTGCTTAGTATCACCAGAAACCCAAACCCAAACGCCAATAATTTCAATATCTAAACCATCCAGATTGATAATTGCATCAATAGCCTGTTTTACTTTTTTCTCAACTTCAGAGTGTTCTGAACGGCTTGACCAGAAACCACGCCCATTTTCGGAACTATCTTGATACTGATCTTTTGAAGCTTCATTAATAATGCGATTTAAAAGCTGTTCATATTCGCTGTTAATCTCCTGCATAACTTCGGTTTTACCGCCACGATCAGGATGATTTTTAAAAGCTAGTTTTTTGTACTGAAGTTTTAACTCGTCTAATGATGTAACTGATGAAAAATGTTTCATGTTTAAATACCTGTTTTATTTCAGGTCGCCCGATGCGTCCTGATAAAATCATTATATCAGTCCACCTGTGGACATTCAAGCAAAAACTTAGTCATGACTAATTTTTTTAAATGATATAAATTCATAAAAAATAGCTATTTAAGTATTTTGTCTGGTCTGCTTTTCTAATGCTTATATTTGCGTTTCTTAGGCTGCTGATAGCCTTTTTTTACCCTACGTCTAGCTACCCCACATTAAACACACAAACACCCTAAAACGAGCATAAAACACACAAGATGAACAACCTTTTTTCCCTTAGTCATGATTAAGAATGTATAAAAAAATCCCCTTTCGGGGATCTCTTTTAAATTGGACAAGAATTAAAAATTTTATGGAATGGATCATTCCTATAAGCTGTCACTCTATACGCTTTAAGGCGTTTTTTAGTGTATGGCTCAAAGATCACTAAAAAGTGTGAGAATAGCCCACCTCCCAACTGTTCGGGCAGCATGAACATTTCAAAGTTAAAACCTCCATACGTGCGGGCAGGGGGAAGGATATTAAACTTTTCATCATATTCAGTTAGTGAAATTTCAATCGGTTCTAAATAGTTATTCTCTTTCTGAAAGAAATCTTTTTCAGTCATAACTGAAGCAGCAGCAAAGCTTTCTCCATAACTGTTTTGTAATTCTAGTATTAATTGACCTACATTCTTTTTAGTAAGACAGCAAACATATTGATCATTAAGATTGTCTAAGTAACCAAAAAAATGGACTGATTCAACTTCAGATTTCTTTAATGTATAGACTAAAACTAAATCCTGATTCATAACTAAATACCTGTTTTATTTCAGGTCGCCCGATGCGTCCTGATAAAAATCATTATATCAGTCCACCTGTGGACATTCAAGAAATAACTTAGTCATGACTAAGAAATAAAATAATGTTTAGTTAAGATCCCTAGAGGTTATATCAGAGCAAAGTGTCTACTTTGCGAACTGGTGCAATCAGTTAAATTTTCCCTTCCCTGATTACCGTTGCAAGGGGCAAGCGAAGCCGATAAAATCTGTGATTTTGTCGAGCTGACCGCAGCACCGCAACTGCTCCCATTTGATCTAAAACGGGATACCTAAAGCCAGCCCGCATGGGTGGCGACCAGATAGCATAGAAAACTAAAAAATGTAGGAGGTAAGTAAGGCAAAAACTAAATATTTAAAAACTAATCAGCTAGATTTATTGGCAAAATATTACAGGTTTGGCCAAATCCTGGGAAACATTAAGTTATTGTTTTTATTATATGGTTGTAAATTGAAATTCTAAAAAAATGGCAAAATATTCCACTTAGGCTAAACGTAAACTTTTAGTCATGACTAAGGTATCAATTAGCTAATTATTAAATTTTAATATTTGGATGCGAATAGAAAAGATACTTTTTATATAGATTAATAAGAATTTTTGAAGGTTTTAAATTGAACCACCATATTGTCTTAAATTAGCGAAGTCTGTTTAAGACAATATGGTGGGTATGCTTTTTAGATATTAATCCTGATCGTCCGTGTCCTGATCGTTCTTCTTATCATTATTGTTATTGGTGATAATCCCTCGTTTTGCCTGTAACCAGAAGTAATAATCCATATCTATCGGCTTATGAGCATTAAGCTTATCTAACTTTTCAGTCAATAGAGTTCTCATGATTACCTTAGAAGTATCCTCGTCTAGATTACCTAAGAAATATCCGTAATCATTTAAAAATTCTTTGCAATTTACTAAGGTGCTGATTTGTTTTGGAGATACCTTTACTGGTGGTTTGAAATGCTTAATACGATCAGGTGCTTTAAAGTGTGATCCATCATCACTAAATGGAATTGCAGCAGCCAGATAGCCCTTTTTCATTTTATCTATAAATTTGATGTGTCCTTGCTCTTTATATTCAGTTTTAAAGCTAAAAATAAACTTAATAGCAACTACTTCCTTTCCGTTTTTTACGTTCTCAAAACTGACATTAATATTGCTAAGTTCGTTAATTTCATCCTGAGCCACATTCAAAACACGGTTTTTAAAATTGGCCAACTCTTTATATTTATCCTCACATTCAAGCATCCATCTTAATTCTTCCAGATCAATAGTGACCTCTGATGTACGCCACATATAGCTCATTAAGATCCGATACAAACGAAGGGAATAGCTCGAATTAAATAAGATAATATGCTTCAGTTCATGGCTACTAAATGACTTAGTTTTTTCATCTACTTTCTTAACTAGATCATAGAAATACTCAAAAAATTCTTTTGCGAATCTAACCTTAATACATTTAGTTGCTTTGTCATAATGGCAATAAGTCATCATCGGAACTTTAGCAGGTTCGTCAGATTCCCCATCTTTAACCAACATAGTTGGGTTATCAAATTTTGTATAAATACGTTTTAAAGCAGTTTCAGCATTTCGCTGAATTTCACGTTTATCTGTTGCAGTAAGCACTTCCTTTCTAGCCATTGGGGAGGTCAATTCTCCAAAGTTTTCGCTGCTCACATAAATGAAGTCGTCATGAGTAATTGAGGTCTTATTTTTAAGCTCATTCTTTCTCACGATGATCATTGCACAGTACATAAGCTTCT
Source organism: Acinetobacter lwoffii (assembly GCF_019048525.1). NCBI lineage: Bacteria > Pseudomonadati > Pseudomonadota > Gammaproteobacteria > Moraxellales > Moraxellaceae > Acinetobacter > Acinetobacter lwoffii. The sequence continues at coordinate 23,959 of NZ_CP077371.1, forward strand.
CAAGATTGAGATCAATGCTATATCTGGCAGTAGGAAAATCATTGCGGGTCACAACTAAATCGGTCAATTTTGCCCTTGTATTAGATTGTGTATAGTCCTCTAAGCCTTGTGAGCCAATAATTTTCTGCATTTTTTGTAAATCCATTATTCCTTTTGAAATCATTATAACTATACAAGTATATTTATCAAGTATAGTTATTAATTAAGTTTATAAGATATTGTTTTTAAAATATATATTTATTAAAAATCAGTAAAATTACTTTATAACCCTGTAGTAGTATAAATAAAATAAATGTTTTTCCTGTTTAAGTATTTTCTTTTATTTCAATTAGTTACGCTGCGACAAAACGTATGGCTATTTTTAACACTAAAACCAGTTAAAAAATATTGAATTTTGAATATTTATAACTATTATTTAAATATCAATAACTTACGCTGCGACAAAACGTATAGTTATGATTTTAAGCCTATACAAATATCTTTTTTAGCACCAAAAAATAAAAATCGTTCTTTAATATAATTATTTATATAAAACAACAACTTATTAGATTGTTAAGAATCTAGTTAATTCCTGAAAAATATATATAATCGTATCCAGTACGCATAATCGCAGGTTTGCGACAAAACGTATAGTTATGCGGGGAAGTTGCGACAAAACGTATAGTTTTGAGATTGCAGCATGGATTAAGGCTAAAAAATACGCAAAAATATAATATGTTAGAGCTAAACACCTAATTAATTACTGATTTTTAAAAATAATTTAGCCATTTTTTGTATGCTGTTGATAAGTCTGTGGATTATTTGCGACAAAACGTATAGGTATGTGACAAAACGTATAGTTGTAGCGACAAAACGTATAGTTATAGCGACAAAACGTATAGTTATAGCGACAAAACGTATAGTTATAGCGACAAAACGTATAGTTATAGGCTTGTAAACTTATGTTTTACAAAAAGAAATTAAGGCTCTTAAACTGTTCTAAACACTCCTAAACTCTATTTAAACTCTTTTTAAACCCGATTCTAGTTTTTTTTAAAAAGTTTTTAGAAATGTTTAGAAGATTATTAAAGTGATATTTACATGACAAAAAGGGAAGGGATCTTAAAAAAAATATGAGCTTTGATATATACAAACTTTTTACAAATGTTTTAAATTATTCATTAAAATTTTAAACTTTTTGATATATATTAAAAGCGTTTAAAAATAATTGATGTTTTTGTGTCTTTTACACACAGTTACACTTCAGTTACATTTTTAAATTAATTATATTTTGTAAGAATCCGCACTTCACTTTTAAAAAACTAGGGATCTTGCAGAAATGGCTTTAACGATGAATGACTTGAAAACAGTAGATGACTTCAACGCCAATAACTATGGTGTTGAAATTGGTATGAACGAGCAGTTCCAATATTTTGTGACTGTTAAAGTAAATGATGTTGATCACATCATTCATACCGCATCAGGAAAAATTCGATTCACACGGAATTTACCCTTCTTGATTCAAGAGATTTGTTCAATGTGCAGCAATGCCAAAACAATATCTCTAAACTTTGAAGGCAAGTTATTCGTAATGGAAAACTCATCTAAATAGAGTGACTACTTGTGTATAAAAAATTTATTTTAGGTTTAACTTTAGCTAGTGCATCTGCCTTAGTTGCAGCTAAAGATGAAAATTATGGCTGTCGTGCTTTTATGTGCTTTGCTGGCGGTCTTAATGTTTCTGAATGTCAGTCTACAATTAGGGACGTAAAAAAAGATCTGGCTAAAGGTAAAGGCTTTCCTCACTGTTCATTCGTCAGCAGTAATCAAGACGGATCTGTTGGAGGTGGAGAAGGACAACCTAAAATTTCATCTTATACACATAATAAAAGAGTTTATCTGTATGTAGATGACAAGTTAGTCACTACAGTTAAAAAGTCCTAAGTTTTTGCAAGAAAAAAGCCTGATTTAATCAGGCTTTTTTTTCTTGTAATTGTTTATAGAAAATTCTTAAAACTTCTTTGACTGCTACACTTTTTCCGTGTTTTTCCCCGCCATAAATATCTTTTAAATATTCTAAGGCTTCCAGTGCCTCAACATCTTCAGGAACATCCATATTGAAATAAACTGAAAGTGGAGTTTTGGTAGTAGGCTTTTTTCTATATCTTTTTCTGCGATCTAATACCTTTCCTTCTGTTTCTGTTTCTGTTCCTAGTTCTTCAGTCATAACTTATCCCATTTAATAAATGTCCACAGGTGGATATTAAGTCCTTTTTAAATAATTTACTACTTATATCGGGTCGCCATTTATGAGAAGTAGCATTGCAATAGTATGTTTTAACGTGGGGTTATAACGATGCGTGGCTCCGTCAGCCTATCAGGTTAAATCGGCAATACTTAGGGGATGTGTCATTTTTTTAGATGACCGCCCTTAGGGTGAGTATTGCCGAAACTCTCTCCACGTTCACCATCTGCCTGAACGAAGTGAAGGCTGTGGGGAATGTGGAGAGAGTTGAGCGCCTTTAGTTTTACAAGATTCATGCCAGTACCTACTAGAATTTATATACCGTGTCATTTGATTAAATTTTTAGTCTGTACGACTGCCTTAATTTTAATAAGTATTGATTATTGCGCTAGGTTTTGTGGGCAAAAGCAAATACAGCGAGATTCAGACCTTGAACAGCGTTATCAACGAGAAAGAAATGCGAGTCGATCACCTGAACAAATCAGGGGGGAGTCTGAATATCAGCACATGCACCAGTCAAACAGGCAAGAATCCTCGACTTTGTATTCAGATCAACAAGAAAGCAGGGGAATGGCAGGGCAGTTACATGATTCCAATGGGATACTAGATAATGACCGAATTAGAAACACAATTATTGAGAATCATCGAAGAACAACAGCAGCAATTACTGGAACAACAAAAGCAGTTGAAACAGCAACAGCAGAGTTTAGAAGTGATGCAAGGCAAAATTATCCAAGCCTTGTCAGCACAATCAAAGACAATGGAGAGCGTGCAGAAAGACTTAGTGCAAACACAAAAGTCATTAGCGACAACACAGACGCAATTTCACGAACTGGAAAGAAATACAGCGACCTATACCGAGCAGATCAATGGCAAAGTCAAAGAGATGAGCCAAATTACAACGAACTACGAGGACGTACTGGAGAAAATCTCAACCGTACAGCGTTCAGTCTCGTCACAAGTAGCCAAAGCACAGCAGAATTTGCTCGAAACATCCGAGATATTGAAGCGAATATCATCCAAATGAAAGAACGGCAAAAGGAGATGGATAAGCCCCAACCTAAGCAAGATCGGGGCATGAGTTGGGGGATATAATGTAATATATATATGATCTAGAACTAAAAAAGTGCATTAATTGTTATATATTGGTGCTTTTTACACCAACATGGGTCGTTGAATATCATGACACAATGTGACTTTATAAATATTATTTAATTTTCAACAACTTATATTTTCTAACTTTTGGTATAAAGTTTGCTTAAATAAAAAAAATTTTAATAAGGTTCTTATATGCTTAGAGATAAATTGGTGATAAATGTTTCTCATCATGATAGTAGTTATGTTTCTCTTAGTTCTGTGAAAGATTTATTGAATCAGCTCGATATAAATGAAGAAAAAGTACCACAAACCATATTGAAATACCTTTATTTATTTTTTCCATTAAATGAAAATGTTAGAGTTAGATTTTATAATTCAAATTTAAGTCTAACTGAATCTATTTCTCCAGATCAAAGAATTAGATATAGATTTAAAGAAATTTTAGATAAAAATTATATAGCAGTAATACAATATATAAATACATTGTTTAATTGTGATATTAAAGTAAATATAAAAACAAGAAGAGATTTGGATGAAAATAGTTTAACTTTTTATAGAATTGCAAGAATTATTGGAAAGTGGGATGTAAGTATAGATTATAGTAATTCTGAATATAGTAGTTATATTAATAATGATGACTTAAAAGTAAATAATTTAATTTTTGATTTTTTAAAATATGATTTTGAAAAAAGTAAATATCATGATCTTATAGATATTGCATTTGAATATATAAATGCAGGAGATGCTTTAACAGCATTAAATATTGGAGAAATACTGAAAACTAAATTTCAGGATAAATATATTTGGAATTTGTTATCTATATCAGAGTTGATTTTAGGAAATAAAATTAAATCTGAATATTATTCTAATAAATGGGTGGAATCTGATGATGATTTATTTAAAATAGACTCTACTAGAGCTTTATACTCAAAAGCAATGCTATATGTTAGATTACATTCGAAAGAGTTGTTAGATGTAGAAAAGTCAAAAAATCTTCTGAATGAAGCATATGAGCTTATGCTTAATAGTACAATAACAGAAGAAAATGATGATTTTGAAAAATTGACTTTTGAAAAAATATTTAATAGAAATGGATATGCTTTAATTTTATTTAAAGAAGGTAAATTGTTGGATGCTAAACTCCAAATATTAGAATGTCTAGATAATATAAATAAATATCATGGGGATGATATAAATAATAAAATTAATATCCATAAATCTGTACTTTTATATAACTTAGCTCAATGTTATGAGAAATTAGGAATGATAGATGATGCTATATCAACATTTAAAATTTTACTTGAACTAGATCCTAATATGGATGAATATTATTTAGATTTATCAAGATGTTATGGTGTATCTGAGCAAGTTGAAAATGCAATATTTGCATGTGAAACGGCAACAAAGATAGAGCCATATAATTATCAAAATTGGGCAATGTTAGCATATTGGCAGAATCATATGGGACATTATGATAAATCGTCTAATAGTTACCTTAAAGCTTATAATTTATGTCCAGAATATGAAGAGAGACTTAGAAATATTAATAATTATGCTTATAATTTTTTGTTATTAGATGAAAACAATAATTACAGTGATATATTAGGTTTAATTAAAGATAGTTTTTATAAAAATTCAATTTTAAATGATGAGAATGAAATTGTAAGAGGGTATTCACTTATGGCTGAGATTTATTTAAGATCAAATGATTATGTTCAAGCTAAAAATGTAATTAATGATGCTTTAAGTATTTTTGAAAATAATGAGAGCTTAATCAATAATCTTGAATTTATTAATGATTTAACTAACTAATAAATTATAATAAAAAAATCAGCTAATTAAATTAGCTGATTTTTTTATATCATATTATTATGCTTCTACTTTTAAAGCATAAGCAGTTTTGTATGATACTTTAACAATAGCAGGTGATGATACTAATAATTTCATTTTAAGTTTCCTTTTGAGTATTATTTAATACACCATTTTATGGTGTATATTTATAATATAACTAAAAATTTATAAAATCAAATTTTTTATGTAAAAATAAAGTATAATTATATAATTTTATTTGAAGTTTAAAAATTATGGAAAAGGATTATTTTATAAAAAATTTTGTTTCATTTAATATTTTATTTTATTTTGGTATGATAGTCTCTACAACTATAATGCCATTATATTTTAAAGAAAATAATGCCCTGTTTTCTTATGGTTTTGCTTACTCTGCTATGGCTCTATCTGGTGCTTTATCATTTTTTTACGGAAAAATAGTTGATAAGTATGGTTGGAGAAAAATTATTTTAATTGGTACAATAATTTATTGTATAGCACTTTTTGGAAGAATCTTCACAAATATTTATTTATCTGTTTTTTTTGCCTTTATAGGTGGTTTAGGTGCATCATTAACTTTACTCAGCATTCGCTCATGGATGGTTGAAAAAAATAATAATGAAACATTAAAAAAATCTGCAATAATTAGAAATATGGTAGTTCAATTTTCTACATTTATTGGAATGCTATTAGTTTTAATTTTAAGTTTTTTTAAGGATGAAATAAATAATATATATTTTTATATACTTGTTTTTTCTAGTTTTATTATTTTTCTTTCAAGTTTGTTTTTCTTTTTTTATAAGAAAAATATAGATAAAAATATAGATAATAAAAATAATTTAAAAGAAGTAAAAAATTTTAAGAAAATAGAGTGGTCTATTGTTGTTCTATGTATTCTCATTAGCTCTGTTATATCGGGTCTTTATACTGGAATAATAAAACCTTATATTATTATAATTCTTGTAGATCAAGGCTTGTCTGATAGTTACTCATTAGTAATTTATATGACTATGACTTTTGTACAAATATTATCAACATCTATTCTCTTAAAAAATAGTAATAAATTTAATCATAGTTCAATTAATTCATTAATATTCTTTGAACTAATGCTTTGTTTATTATATGTTTTTATGTTTTTATCCATAAGTTTTAATTGGGGGCTATTTCTATTTGTTACGTTTTTTTTAATAAGATCCATAATTTTATCTATTACGACATGCTTTGAAGAAATTTTACATTACGAATTTCTTGATAAAGATATTATGGCTTCACTTATAGGTTTTGTTCAAACTTGTTTTTTAATAGGGGATTCTTTAGGCTCACTAATATCAACTATTTTAATTAAAAATAATTATGCTTTTATCTTTATTATTTCTGGAATTCTAGTTTTTTTTAATGTTTTAGTTTTTTTTAAGTTAAAAAAACTTTCTGTTAGTAGAAAAATTACGGTTTAAGTAAAATTACAGATTTAGCAAGTTACGTAACTTAGATATTTAAGTGTTTTATAACAGCTTCTTGTAATTCATCTTTAGATAGTCTTTTCAATTCTTCTATGGCAGCTTTTAATATAATTGATCTATTTGCCCTTGCTACTCGACAATTTATCAAGAGTTCATCTATATCTCTATCGACATCCTCTGTAAGTGAAAAAGTAAGTCTTCGATAGGTTGTTTTATGGCTTTTTAGTTTGCTAAAGGGAATAAGTGTCACTGGTGCAACGTAGTGATAGTGAGATCCGAGAGGAAAGAGCTAAACCGTTACAGGGGAATCCCACAAAAGCGGAACGTTGAGAGTAGTTGTATAGGTCAGTTAAGTTGCATGTTGGGGAAACCCTCGCAGAGATACCGCCATACTTCGACAGGGAGCGTGTGGGGAGAGGTGCAAAACTTTTAGTCCTTGTCTGCCATGTCAGCAAAAACATGGTGCGGATACGACCCCTTTTAATAACCTCATATTATGTACTATGTACTATTTAAATCCCGCTACTAGATCAAATTGGAGCAGTTTATTTTCTGCGGTCGCCATTTAAAAAGCACAGCTTTTTAAAGCTCACTTGAAAATCAACGGTAATCAGGGAAGGGAAAATTTAACTGATTGCGTCAGTTCGCAAAGTAGACACTTTGCTCTGATATATCTGCTATGGATCTGGATTAGATAGGTAATATAGATGACTGGATAAACGCTGCAGCTTGCAGCTTTTATCCAAGCATCGAGGTTTTTAGTCATGACTAAAGCAGAATTTAGCTAAAATATTTAAAATTTCTTTTAATTATTTAAAAAAACTTTACCAAGATTACCTAAATTGATGATAATGCACCTTTGTTATGGGTGCTTTAAAAGGTTTTATGGATGACTGATTTTATAAATATTGATCCTGATTTTTCTATTTCAGAGGTGGTGCTAGAGGAATCTAATAAACAAGGATTTATTAAAGAGTTAATTATTAATGAATTTGAGGGTGGATTTTTTATCACAGCAAAACTGGCATGGTCAGGCCAAAAGGTTTGGACTTTAACAACAAGACGAGAAAAAGATAAAGCTAGGATCTTTAAGGATCTGACTAGGCTTAATGATTTCTTGAAAGAAAAAATTTATACAGAAGAAGTAAAAATAATAAGAATCAAGTAAAAAAATACAAAAGCCCTTTCCAATATGGTATATTTTGGATTGTATTCTTTAAAGCTCTAAGACGGGATTTAAGAAAATGGCTATAAGTTTAAATAAATATGGAAATTTTTTAAAATTTTTTCTAGTTATTTCATGTGTTTATCTTGTGTGCTTCATGCCACAAGATGCACCGCTTTTAGAAATCCTTGTAGATTTCACTAAATTTCAAGTAGTTGCTTTCTTATATTCATCTTTTCTTTGTGGGCTTTCGAGTTTCCTAAATTTCACAATTTGGAAATAACCCATGAATCTTGTAATCGTTGAATCTCCTAACAAATGTTCAAAAATTGGAAGTTTTTTAGGATCTGATTTTAAAGTTGTGGCCAGTGTTGGCCATGTTCGGGATCTACCAAGAAAAGGCTTAGGTATTGATATAGCCAATGATTTTGCAATGGAATATTCATTTATTCCTGATGCCAAAGTTAATGACAGAACTTTTGACGGTGGCGAAAAACGTATTGAAAAAATAAAAGCCTTTTTGAATAAAGCAGACAAGATTTATTTAGCTACCGATCCAGACAGGGAAGGTGAAGCTATTTCATGGCATTTAAAAGAATGTTTAGGTCTGGAAGATGGTCAATTTGAACGAATAGAATTTAATGAAATTTCAGAAAAAGCTATTAAAGAAGCCATTAATAATGGGCGTGGTTTAGATTATCAGCTTGTATATGCTCAAGAAGCACGTAGGGCTTTAGATCGTCTGGTGGGCTATCTAGTTTCCCCTATTGCATCTAATCTTATGGGTCAGCCTTCATCTGCGGGGCGGGTACAATCTCCTGCTGTTTTAATCGTTGTCCTTAGAGAAATCGAAATCCAGAAATTCAAAGTTACTAACCACTTTGGCGTTAATTTGAGTTTTGATAAAGAGCCTAAAAAATGGATCTCGCAATGGGTTACAACGGAATTTGTAACTGAGGATCAGCCTTATGTTTTAGATCGTTCCTTAGCTGAAGAAGTTGCAAAAACTAAGAAAGTTAAAGTTTTAAACTGCAATGAAAAAACAGAGTATTCAAATGCTCCTTCTCCTTTCTCTACAGCCCTACTTTTACAAGCTGCTAGTGTAGCGTTAGGCTTTAGCCCTCAACAAACAACCAAAGCAGCACAGGCATTATTTGAACAAGGGGCAATTACTTACATTCGGACTGACGGCCTAAACATAGCTGATGAAAGTGTAGAAGAAATCTTTGCTTATGCTAATGAACATCAATTTTCTTTACCTGAAAAGCCTAATAAGTTTAAGGAAAAAGATGGGGCGCAAAACGCCCATGAAGCAATCCGACCTGTTCACATAACTGATAAAGATCTAGGAAAGTCACCAGAACAAAAAGCTTTATATCAATTGATTTGGGAACGTACTATTTCAAGTCAATTGGCCAAAGCTGAATATAAAGCCGTTACTTTGGAATTACTGTCTGAAGATGGAAAATATAAGTTCCATGCTAAAAGCCGTGAGCTAATAAAAAAAGGGTGGATGGTTTTTGGTAAAGACTGCCTGAATGAAGATGAAAACGAGCCTTCAGGCGTGGTGCCGGTCTTAGAAGTTGGTTCTGTTGTTGATGTTGAAAGCGGTGAAGTTATTGCAAAACAAACTAAGCCACCAAAACGCTATACAGAAGCTTCACTAATTAAAAAATTGGAAAGCTGCGGGATTGGTCGCCCTTCTACTTATTCATCAATTATGGCCAATATTCTGAATAAGGGCTTTCTGGAGGTAGAAAAGAAAGTCTTAAAACCAACTAAATTAGGGAATGATCTAATTGGTAGTCTGTTAAAAGCTAAGTTTAGCTTTCTGGATCTGCACTATTCAAAAGAGATGGAGTTGCAGCTAGATAAAATTGCATCTGGTGAAACTTCATATAATTCGGTTGTTTCTGCCTTATACACTCAACTTGCTCAAGAGCTAAGTACAGCTTCAAAACTGACAGCTATAAACGCAATACCTTGTCCAAAGTGTAAAAGCCAGTTAAAAAAATTTAAGAATACTAAAACCAATCAATTTTTTTGGATTTGTAGTAATGAGGACTGTAAGCACTCGATGAATGACGACAAGGGTAAACCAGTCGAAAAAGTTATTCATTCATGCCCTAAATGTAAAACAGGTCGCTTAAATAAATTCCAAAATTCGCAAACTAAAGAATTTTTTTGGATCTGCAATGATCAGGAATGTAAGCACTCGATGGATGACAAGAAAGGTCTGCCAGTAGAGAAAATCAAATATCCTTGCCCTAAATGCTCAACGCCATTATTCAGATCCAAAAAAGAAGGTAAAGATCCGATCTGGTTCTGTCCTAATCGGGAAACAGATTGCAAAGTCTTTTTGCCTGAAGTTAATAAAAAGCCACTTCTTGAAGTCTATTCATGTCCTCAATGTGCCAGTGATTTAAGACGGATCAATGGGGCAAATGGCTATTTTTGGGGGTGTACCAACTATAAAAATGGGTGCTCCGCTACTTATCCAGATCAAAAAGGTAAGCCAAAATTTGAGGTGAAAAAGTAATGATTGATTTCGTAGTTTTGGCACAACAATGTGCGCCACAAGTTGATGTAAATATTGCGTCTGCAATTGTTAAATCTGAATCCTCATTTAATCCTTTTGCGATAGGGGTTAATCGTGCCGCAGGTCTTAAAAAACAGCCGACTAGCTATGAAGAAGCTGTATCTGTGGCCAAAAGATTAATTAGCCAGGGACGAAATATTGATGTTGGTTTTGCTCAAATTAATAGTGCTAATTTCAAAAGATTAAATCTTAGTGTCGAGCAAGTTTTTGATCCCTGCACTAATCTAAGCGCAATGCAATTTATCTTTAATGACTGCCGAAATAGGGCAAAAGGCAAAGATATTTATAAAGCTATGTCTTGCTATAACACTGGCAACCATTCATCAGGATTTAGAAATGGGTATGTAGCGAAAGTATCAAGAAATTTGAATTATTTTGCTAATGGTTCACTCAATACCATGCCTGTAAAATTCAATCCTCCCTCACCTCCTATGAATAGCTCAGAACAGCTTGCATATTTTGCTACTAATGCAGATATGCCTAACTCCAATGGATATACCGAAAATACAGAACTTCAAAGCCTTCCAGTAGTGGAGAAACGGCCTTCATTTTTCTTAACTAACGGCACAAATATTAAAGAAAAAGAAAAAAGTTTAAAATCTTCTATGATCTTTTAAAATATTTTCAAAAAGTTTAAAACTTAGTGTAATATATTAAATATACAGTACCAATGAACAATATTTGATTTTCCAAAAATATTGTTCTTGGTACTTAATGCGCTAGGTCTTAATTGCTTCACTTGGAGAAAATAATGAAAGCAAATCAAACGCAAATAACAACGACTAAAACGACTGGTATCAAAGCAAGCGTATTGATGTTGTTCATGACGTTAATCTCAAGCCCTGCTTTTGCTCAAATCTCAAAAGTTAATACGGTTATGGCTAATGTTCAGTCAGTCTTAGCGGGTGTGGCTGTAACTGTATTTACCATCACTATCATGTGGGCTGGCTTTAAATTGGCTTGGCAACAAGCGAAGTGGTCAGACATTTCTAACATCGTTATCGGGGGGATTTTGGTAGGTGGTGCTGCGGGTATCGCTGCTTGGCTGATTAACTAATGTCGAATTTTTCTGATCCAATTTTCAGGGGTTGCACTCGTCCTGCCATGCTTTTTGGCGTTCCAATGTTGCCTTTTTTGTTGGTGACGGGGGTAGCAATTCTTTTAGCGGGTTGGTCTTTTTATCTACTTAGTGCCTATGTGACTTTATTTATAGCAGCTATTTATGTGCCTATTTACTTCTGGATGCGGGCAATAACAAAAGTAGATGACCAACGATTAAAGCAAGTATTGATGCGGTGGCGCATAAGAGGGAAACAGATCCAGAACCATCAAAAATGGGGAGCAATCTCATTTTCGCCACTTAAATTAAAGAAAAGGAAATAACAATATCATGCGTTCAAAACAGCAAGTTAAAGATAGCGCAAATGCTGAAGTCGCAATTTCAGACTATCTGCCGTTTGGTAATCATGTTTCCAACAATGTTATTAAGCTTAAAAATGGTGAATACATTGCTACATGGAAATTAGAAGGCATTTCGTTTGAAACAGTTGAAGCCGATATTATTAGAATCCGTAAAGAAGGATTAAATAATTTTTATCGTGCTTTAGGTGGCGGTCACTTTGCTGTTTGGACGCATAAGATTCGTAGGGGAGTTAATGAACGTCTAAATGGCGTTTATGAAAATGATTTTATTGCTGATTTTAATGAAAGATATTATCAGCAGTTTCAGGGTGAAAAGAATAAACAGATGGCTACTGAATTGTATTTAACAATTCTTTATCGTCCTGAAATTTCCAGATTAACAAAGATTTTTAAGAGTAAAGCTAGTCGTGATCCAGTAGCCCTGAAAAAGCAGATTAAGCGGGATCTCGATATTTTGGATGATGTAGCCAAACAGGTTGAAGCAAGTCTATATCACTACAATCCAGAACGTCTGGCGACCTATACCAAGAAAGGTTTTGTCTACTCCGAAATGTGTAATCTGCTTGGTTTCTTAACTAATGGAGTTTGGGAAGAAATCCCTTTAAGACAAGCTAATCTTGATCAATATATTCCAAGTAGTCGCTTGTTCTTTGGTGACAAAAACGGCTATTTACAGATCAAACATCCTGAAGCTCAAAAATATGTAGGCTTTCTGGATATTCAAGAATTTCCACGTTTATCAGAATCAGGAATGTGCAATTCCATCCTGTATGGAAACTATGAATACATTGAAACTCAAAGTTTCACGGTTTATGGCAAGCGTGATGCTGTAGATAAATTAAAAACAATTAAAGGACAGCTAAATTCTGTAGAGGACGTTTCAGATCAAGAGATTCGTGATATTGATCTGGCTATGAGTGAAGCTAATAGCGGGAATTTCCAGTTAGGCGAATATCACTATACGCTTGCGATTTTTGGTGATTCACCAAATCAAGTTGCTCTGAATGTTTCGAGTGCCAGAACTGCTTTATCAGATGAAGCAGGATTCAAAATGGCTGTAATTGATACTGTTCCTGAATGTGCATGGTTCTCGCAATTAGCGGGTAACTTTAATATGCGTCCAAGAGAAGCATATCTCACAAGCCTAAATTTTTCTGCTTTAAGCCCTTTCCATAACTTCGCAAGAGGTAAACGTGACGGCAATCCTTGGGGTGAAGCACTAGCTTTATTTAAAACTCCAAGTGGCCAACCATTTTACTTTAATCATCATGTTAGCCCAGATAAGCAAGATTCTACAGATGACAAGATGCCAGGTAATACGTGTGTCATTGGAACAACTGGTGTGGGTAAAACAACCCTAGTCATGGCCATGATGATGTTTGCTTGTAAGTATAAAAATCTGAAGGGTGTTTTCTTTGATAAAGATAGGGGCGCAGAAATTGGGATTAGACGGATTGGGGGTCAATACTATGCCTTAGAGCGTGGTGTACCAACTGGCTTTAATCCGTTGCAGCTACCACCGACTGAAACAAATATTCAGTTTGTAGAAAAGCTTGTAAAAATTCTGGTAGGTGGTGTTCGTAATGCTGCCGAAGATCTGGAAATCAGTCAGGCTGTTCGTACCATTATGCGTGATGATATGCCGTTAGAACTCCGCAGACTTTCAGCTTTATATATGAATCTGAAAGTAAATGGCGGGGGGGATTCGCTTCAGGATCGTTTAGCTAAATGGTGTAACACTGCTGATCATGACGGAAATTTATCTTGGGTCTTTGATAATCCATACGATACTCAAGACTTTTCTAAAGCAAAAATGCCAATCTTTGGTTATGACTACACGGAATTTTTAGATGATCCAGAAGTCCGTACACCAATCATGGCTTATCTATTACACATCACAGATTCATTGATTGATGGTAGTCCGTTTATTTATTGGATGGACGAGTTTTGGAAGCCATTAACAGATGAATATTTCAAAGATTTTGCCAAAGATAAGCAGAAAACTATTCGTAAATTGAATGGTCTAGGTGTCTTTATGACGCAATCCCCAAGTGACGTTTTAGATTCTGACATTGGTAAAACAATGGTTGAACAAAGCGTTACTCAAATCTTTTTACCTAATCCTCGTGCTGATTACGATGACTATGTAAACGGCTTTAAGATCACTCCGCAAGAATTTGAAATTATTAGAGAGCTAGAAGAAAACTCACGCATGTTCTTAGTTAAGCAGGGTAGCCGTTCCGCACTCTGCAAAATGGATCTAGGCGAAATGCGTGACGTTTTACAGATTATTTCAGGCTCTAAGGACAATGTAGAACTTCTCGAAAATCTCATGAATGAAGTTGGTGAAGATCCTAACGATTGGGGCGAACTTTTCTTACAACGGATCGCAGAACGTAAAAAATTAATTTCAGAAAAAGGAGTTGCTTAGTCATGACTAAGTTTTTAGCACTATCAAGTTTGTTGGTTATTTCTACTTTAACAACTGCATGTTCTGATGATAAGGAACAGGTTAAGCAGTTAAAAGAAGAAGTGAAGGCTGCACAACAATTAAAACCTCAAGATTTAACTGCTGAACAGCAAGAGGAACTGAAGCAGCGCAAGGCTAGAGCATCCCAAAAGGGTAATATTCTTGATGAATATGATCCTTCTGCACCTCAAAAATCAGTAAAACCAGAAACTAAAAAAGGATCGGGAAATATCCTCGATGGATATAACCCAGATTCAAAATAATTAAGGATTCATAGGGGATTGCAATGGCAATTATTACTACATTAGAAACAAAAATTGATTCTCTATTAGCAAGTTACGTGACAGGTGTTAGTAGTAATATCGCTTCTGCAATTGTTCCTATAGCTTTGACTGCTGCAACAATTTATATCCTGATCATTGGCTACAATATTGCGACTGGTGCACAAGAAGATTCCATTTATACCGCTTTATGGAAGTTTTTTAAGATCGCTTTTGTGGGTGGGATTGCTTTAAGTGCAGGGGTTTATCAGTCCTTTGTTGTTGAAGCCATTAACGGACTAGCCATAGGTTTAATTCAAATTGTTAGTCCAGGTGGTGAATCTTCGTTAGGTGCTTTACTGGATCAAGTGAGCGTTCCGTGGGGTGAATTAATCCAAAAATTAGGTGAGGAAGCTGAATCAGCTTCTGGCGTTTTCCCTGATATTGGCTTGTATTTATCTGCTGCAGTTGTTGCTGTCGCTCAATTCCTATTGTTCTTCATTGGTACTGGCCTATATTTACTGGCAAAAATCAGTCTGCAACTTTGTTTAGGCGTTGGTCCCATATTCATTCTGTGTGCAATGTTCCCTGCTACACAAAAATATTTTGAAAGTTGGCTTTCTCAAACATTGAGCTATGTTTTCACCATAGGCTTTATCACAGCAATTATCAGTATGCTCTTTGCTTTCGTTTCAGGCATGTGTACGCAAATCACTAATAACTTTGATGCGGGCGACATTCTTACTTCTGTAGTTTCCCTCTGTATTGTTGCGGGAACTATTGTAGTGATCATGTGGAACATTCCAACGATGGCTTCAGCCATAACAGGTGGGGCGGGTGTTCAAGGTGTCGGTCGTGCTGTAGCTCAAGCAATTACTAAAGGTCGTGGCGGTAATAATTCAAAATCTGATAGTGCTTCAGCTACTCCTACCACTGGGGGAAGTGTTCAAGGGAATTCTAGCAGCTCTAATAATTCCAATAGCTCGAATACAGGAGGATCTAAGCCGTTATATCAACGACACACACTCTCTAACCTCAAAAGAAACAAATAGGAATTTTTCTAATGAAAAAACAATTGTTAGCTTTGGGTTTAGGTTCATCTTTGTTTATTAGTGGTCAAGCCAATGCTACAGGTATTCCTGTCATTGACGGTGCTAACCTTGTTCAAGCTGTTCAAAATATGGTGGCTTGGGGTGAGCAATACAATCAGATGGTGAACCAGATCCAACAGGCAAAACAGCAATACGATTCCATTACTGGTATTCGTGGTTTCGGTGATGCTGTCAATAATCCATATCTTAAAGACGTGATTCCAAGTGATGTTGCTGACATTTATAAAGGCATCCAACAAGGCGGTGTCAATGGTATGACTTCAGCAGCTAGGAACATTCGTGATGCCACAATGGTTTATGACTGTGCTTCTAGAACTGGCCAGAACTATAAAGCCTGTCAAGCTGCATTAAATAACAATGCACAAACACAGGCTTTAAATCAGCAAGCGTTAGGCGTTGCGGATCTGCGTACTGAGCAGATTGATAATCTGCGTAAACAGATCAATAACACTACTGATGCTAAAGCTATCGCTGAGTTACAGGCTAGGATTCAAGCGGAACAGTCACAAGTTGCTAATGATGCAAACCGAATTGCTTTGATGCAGGCGCAAGCGCAAGCTCAAAAAGATGCAGCACAACAGCTTGAAATTGAAGGCCGATTAAAACGTGCTGCCCAAAAAGGCAACATTCTTGACGGCTACTCTGGTAACTAAACTTTTAAAAAAAAGCCCATTTCTTTTGAAATGGGTATTTTTTTTTCAATTTTTCAGAAAACATTGAATTAATAAAACCAAAATATATTATTTTGGTTTACGATTTTTATATTTTTTGGCATACTTAGAGAAATAACTCTAATAGGGTCTATCGGGTCTATCATGAACAAACTTAAAAAAGTATCTGCTGCTGAAGAAGCTAAAAGCTATGAAAAAGCTATGGATTGGGAAGCAGATCTTATTGCGATGCGAGCTAAGTCAGAACGTAAAGCTTGGACTATTGCAAAAGTAGCGGTGGGCGTGGCCGTCTTAGAAGCCATTGGATTAGTGACATTAGCTCCAATGCGCCAGACTGTACCTGTTGTTTTCACAGTAGATAAAGCTCAAGGAAATGTTGAATACGTGGGCGTTGTTGATGATCAGCAAGTGAAAGGCAAACAAGAATTAATTGATAAAAATAACATTACTCGTTATGTAACCGCCCGTGAGAGTTATTTCTATCCGTTATTACAGCCAGATTATGATTTAGTCATGACTATGAGTAGTAATCAGGTCGGTAATGACTTTGCTTCACTCTATGAAGGTGATAGCGCAAGAGATAAAAAATACGGCAAAAAATATGAATTAAAAGTTGATGTGATTTCTGTCCAGACTAATCAGGATGAAACAGGTTTTACCGCTAGTGTCCGCTTCACTAAGACTTTGCATTCAGTCGAAGCTAATCGTGATGAACAGCCACAATATTATATTGCAAGTATTCGATATGAATATGCTCCGAACAATCTAAATAAACTGGTAGAAAAAGATCTAATTAAAAACCCATTCGGCTTTAAGGTCGTGGGCTATCGTGTCGATCCTGAACTATCTCCTAACAGACCTGTAGCGCAAGCTGCGGTTGTTGAACCTAGTCAGCAAGTCTATGTTCCGATTCAACAAGGCGGGGCTGTTTTTCAGCCACAAGCTCAACAAGGCGGGGCTGCTGTTCAGCCACAAGCTCAACAAGGAATGTAAAGGATCATTACATGAAAAAATTAATTCTTGCTTTGGGTTTGGCGGTGCATGGGATCTCTTATGCAGCAATTACGCCTAAAGCTATGCCTACCGATTCACGTATTAGAACAATCAATTATGTTCCTAATGATGTTTATCGAATTACTGTCAAAAAAGGCACTGTAACCCGCATTGTATTAGGTGAAGGTGAAAGAATTTTAGAGCGTGGTGCTGCTACTGGATACCCTTCAGACTGTGAAAAGGATGACACCAATTGGTGTATTTTTGCGGATACTGGATCAAATTTAGTATGGGTGAAGCCAAAGGATAAGGCTACTCGGAATAACTTAGAGTTACGCACTAATAAGCGTGATTATAGTTTTGATTTTCAAGTTCTAAATAATGCCAAAGAAAAACCGATGTATCGTGTTGTCTTTAAATATCCACAAGAAGAAGAAGAAAAACGTAAACAGGAAGAAGCTCAACGCTATAACGCTTATGCAGCACAATTAAAAGAAGAAAGCCAACTTACTGAATTTTTGGTTTTACAGCATCGTTTAGCCAATGCTGCGCCTATCCCTAAAAACTGGAATTATCGTCAAGCTGCAAACAGCAAAGGGAAGCACTTTGTTCCAGAAATGCTATTTGATGACGGTCGTTTTACCTATATGCGATTTAAAGGAAATACTGATATTCCAGTCGTATTTATTGAAGGTACGGAAGGGGAAGAAAAAGTTAATTTCCATATCAGTAAAGAAGATCCAAAACTTTTGATTGTTGAAGCTCTAGCTAAAAAATTTGTTTTACGTCAAGGAAAAGGCATAGTGAGCATTTTCAATGAATCTTATGATCCTGTCGGTGTTGCTCCTCAAGATGGCACTACTGTAGAGGGTGTTAAACGTGTCATTACTGGGGATATGAACTAATGAATATTAATGATCAAAAACCATTAGATGATCAACAAGCTCCTGATGAAGAATTTAACGAATCAGAAAATGGCATTGTTTCTGTCAATGAACGTGGGGATCAGGAAGATGGAAAAGGTAAAAAAATAGCGTTTATTGCAGTTATGGCGGTACTTTTTACTGTTATAGCGGTCTTTGCCTATAACTTCTTTTCAGATAGTAGTGATGCTGAAGAAGCAGCCCAATTAAAAGAAAATCAGATAGATCCAAGCCTAGATGCTTCAGCTAAAAGAAGGGATTTTACTAATACTGATCCTGTGCCAATGGATGCAGGTCAAAATGCTCAATTTCAAAGCCTAGATGCCTGTCAGGATCAAAGTATTCCTAGACAGCTAACAGACAATAACGGTAATGCTTTAACTTATAACGGCATGTTGGTTTTTCAATGCCAAAATGGTCAGCAGATTTTAAGACAGCCTGAAGCTGCGCCAGTAGTTGAACAACAAGCAGCAAATCAACAGCCTGTAGTAATTCAGCCACAGCCACAACAACAAGCTCAATATGTACCTTTAAACAATGGAAGCCGTTACGGTGGCGGGATTTTTGTCAATCCTTCACAACAAGGCGGGGCGGTTGGCCAACCGTCAAGCATGAATCATCAAGCAGCTTATAACCAAGTAACAGGCATGATGAAACAGTTTGAACAGGATCAGAATAGTAATAGCCGTTCTGGTAATTTCTCTGGATCTGGTTTGATGTCTTTAGCCCATGATGATGATGAACCTATGCAGCATCAGCCACAACAAGCTACAACTAACATGGCTAATCATTCCTCTAATAAAGTCCAGGCTAGGTTTATTGGGGATCGAAATTACTTAATTGCTAAAGGTCGTGTAATCCGTTGCAACCTGTCAGTTAAAGTCGTTTCAGAAATTGGCGGTATGGCTTCATGTGTCCTTCCACAACCTGTTTATTCTGATAATGGTCGTGTAGTCCTTGCTGAAGCGGGATCTGAAGTCATTGGAGAATACAAAAGTATTGCAGCACAAGGGCAAAGACGTTTAGGTATCATCTGGTCACGCTTAAAAACTCCACATGGTGTTATTGTCGATATTGATTCTCCCGCAGCAGACCATTTAGGAACAGGTGGTTTAAGTGGTCGAGTAGATAACCGTTGGGGCGCACGTATCGGTGCAGCGTTTATGCTTTCTTTAGTTCAAGACGCTATTGCTTACGGTATTTCTAAAGAAACAGGCGGGAACAATAGCACTCCTTATATGCTTCAAAACACTTCAGACATGGGTAAATCAATGGCTGAAACAGTGTTGAATGAAACAATCAATATCAAGCCAACAATTTATAAAAATCAGGGTGATGTAGCTTCAATTTACGTGGCCAAAGATATTGATTTCAGAGGTGTGTATGAACTCCGCGCAAAATAATGTTTTAAGCAAGGATGTAATGGTTAGACAGCTATTACTTCCATTAGAAAAATTCTTAAAAACTAAAGGGGTGACTGAAATTGCAATTAACGCACCTAACGAAGTTTGGACGGAATCTAATAAAGGATGGGAAAAGCATTCTATAAATCTGGAAATGGCGCAAATAACAGCTTTAGCTAATGTTATTGCTACCTATACCAATCAACGGATTGGCCAAGAAAACCCTATATTATCTGCTCAATTACCTGATGGAGAGCGTATTCAGATCGTTCTACCGCCAGCCATTGAAAATGGAACGGTATCAATGACAATCCGTATTCCTGACGAGTCAAACCGATCATTTCAGGAATATAAAGATCAAGGCTTTTTTGACCACTTCAGATATGGGAAATCTAAAGAGTTTGAGCAGTTTAAACCTGTATTACGTATTGAAGATATTAAGCTAGTCCAGTTTTTAGAAAACAAAGATCTTGAGGGATTTTTTAAATTCGCTGTTCAATGTAAGAAAAATATTGCAGTTGTTGGTGATACTGGTTCTGGTAAAACCACTTTCATGAAGGCAATTTGTCAGTACATTCCTAAAGATGAACGTCTTGTCACTATTGAAGATGTACGTGAACTTTTTGTTCCACATGAAAACAAGGTTCACCTACTTTATTCTAAAGGTGGTCAAGGTAAAGCTAAGGTAACTCCATCTGATCTGATCGCTAGTAATATGCGTATGAAGCCAGACCGTGTATTACTTGCTGAATTACGTGGTGGAGAAGCTTTTGACTTTCTGAAACTGCTTACAACTGGTCACAGTGGATCTATTACAAGTTATCACGCTGAAAGCTGTTCACTGGCTTATGATCGCTACGTCTTTATGTGCAAAGAACATGAACAAGCAAATATCTACGATGCCACTACACTAAAGGAATTAGTTGCTTTAACAATTGATATTATTGTTCATGTTGAAGTGAAGAAAAAATACGATGATGAAAGTAATTTAATAGGTAAAGAACGCTTTATTTCTGAAATCAAATTTGATCCTGTTTCTAAAGTTAAGGCTCAATTTGGTGATGCTGAAATTATTGTAGGGGATAGGGCGTGAATAAAAAAATCCTGATCCTACTCCTTGCAATTTTTTTAGCGGTCGTTGGTTTCTTTATTGCTAAATATCTGGCCGGTGTTCTTTATTATTTAGCTAATAAGACCAATCCATTTCCTGAAGTGAATCTGACAACGTGGGGGTATTATTGGGATTTATATGCACACAATGTACCTGCACAAAAGAAAAAGCTGCAAGGTGCCTTGATCGCTGCACTATTTATCACTTTTGTTCTCCCTGCTTTAGTCATTGCTAGTCTGTTTAATAAAAAACAGTCGTTACACGGTGATGCCAGATTTGCCACAACCAAAGAAATTCAGAAATCTGGATTGATGGGAAATAAGGGAATTTTAGTAGGGAAATATCATAATAAATATTTAATGCTTGGCGGTCAGCAATTCGTACTTCTGGCTGCTCCGACACGAAGCGGTAAAGGTGTAGCGATTGTTATCCCTAACCTTCTAAACTATTCGGATAGTGTAGTTGTACTGGATTTAAAGCTTGAAAACTTCCTACTAACTTCTAAATTTCGTGCTAAGAATGGCCAGAAAGTTTATCTATTCAGCCCATTTTCTGAAGATCTAAAATCTCACAAATGGAATCCATTTGATACCGTTAGTCATGACGAAAATTTTAGAGTAGGTGAAATTCTTGCTATTGGTCGAAGCTTCTACCCTGTGACTGGTGATGCTAAAACCGATTTTTGGAATGACAATGCTAATAACTTATTTCTTGGCCTAGCCCTATATCTATTTGAAACTGAAGATCTGCCTGTAACTATGGGCGAGGTTTTAAGACAGAGTTCGGGTAAAGGTAAGCCAATTCAGGATCATATTAGATCTATTATTGATGAAAGAGCGCAAAGTGATAAACCGCTTAGTGATACTTGCCTTGATGCTTTAAACCGTTTTTTAAGTTCACCAGACAATACGCTCGGTAACATCATTTCTACTTTTACCTCACCTTTAACGATTTTTGCGAACCCGATTGTAGACGCTGCAACTTCATCAAGTGACTTTAAACTTGAAGATGTACGCAGACAAAGAATGTCTATCTATTTTGGTGTTCAACCAAACCGTTTAGGGGATGCTAAGAACTTAATCAATTTGTTCTATTCACTCTTAATTGATGTGAATCTAAAAACACTGCCACAACAAGATTCATCTTTGAAATATCAGTGCTTAGTCGTGAATGATGAAGCAACGGCTGTTGGTAAAGTAGCGAAAATTGCAGATGCTAACTCGTTTATCGCGGGTTATAACATTCGCTTATTAACAATTATTCAATCTATTGGCCAGCTAGAGGACGTTTATAAAACCCAAACTAGGGGGCTTGTGACTAACCATGCCTTGCAAATCGTTTATCCGCCTAGAGAACAACGTGATGCCAATGAATATAGTGAAATGCTTGGCTATTTCACTTTCAAAGCAAAATCTAAAGGCCAAAGCCGTTCTATGGCATGGGGTCAAGGTGGCTCAAATTCAGAAAATGAATCAGATCAAAGACGAGCTTTAATGCTCCCTCAAGAGTTAAAAGAATTGTCGCAAGATAAAGAAATTATCTTTATGGAAAATACAAAACCTATCATGTGTGAAAAGGCTAAGTATTTTAATGACAGTGCTTTTGTGGATCGCCTAAAGTCCGTTTCTCCTAGCATGAAAGCAATTAAGGGTTTTCCAACTCACAAGCAATTAGAAAAAATTGCCTTTGAGGATCTGGAACTTTCAATTCCTATTCCTGATTTAGACGTAAAGCTGCATAAGGCAAAAATTGAAAAACGTATAACTGAAATTACTACAGTAGAACAGGCTGAACAAATAGATATTTCTAGCTTAGTTATCCCTGAATTTAAGTTAGATAAAACAGTTTTTGAAGATCCAGAAAATCCACAACCTGAAGAATGTCTACAAGTGGTCGATCAATTCTTTGGGGCTGTTGAATGGGAAGAAGATACTGAAGCGCAAAATATTGTCGATGACTTCTTTAGCCAGGTGGAAGCTAGTGATGAAAATCCAATAGAAAACCTAGTTGCAGTAGACGAACCAGAACAAACGGAAAACCTTATTGCAATTGATGACACTGAATTTAGTCATGACGAAATAGAAAACCTTGTTGCAGTAGATGAACCAGATCCTCTGGCCATGATTGCAGAAATGGAAAATCTGGTTGCAGTAGATGAACCAGAACAAATGGAAAACCTTGTTTCAGCAGATGAATCAGATCCTCTAACCATGATTGCAGAATTGGAAAACCTAGAGGACAGCCTATTTGTACTTGGTGTCACTAAATTTAGTCATGACGAAGCCAAACAAATTGTTGATACGGTTTTTAATTGTGCTGAATCTGAATTTGCAGTTGATGAAGATCAACAAGACAACCTAAATGCAGTCAATAAAGGTCAAAACGGATCTATAGAAAATTCAGATATTGATGACGTTTATCAGGCGTTTTCAGACCAAGTTAATTCTAAATAAGGAAACTATCATGAAAAAAATCTCTCTTACATTAATCAGCCTCGCCCTATCTTTTTCAGTTGTGGGCTGTACTTCAAATAAAGCCGTGACCAGTCCTAATGGCTTTTCATCTAAAGCAGTTAATCATCCTGACACTGTAAAAAACTATATGCAAAGCATAGTTGTATATCAGCAAAATAAAGATTTAAGCACTGAAACTGAAAGACAAATTGCACTTCTAACAGACAAATATATTCAAACCAAAATGATTATTGACGAAGCAGCACGTCGCCAAAATATTTCTAATCAATAAGGACTTGATCATGACTGAAGCAAACAAGGTCGATAAACCTAGTTTTAATAAAGAACAAACCGGCTATACCAAACTTGGCCAGACGTTAGAAACAAATCAAGCTGAAGTCAATTCGATTGAAAAAGCTGAAAATATAGATATTTCAAAAAGCACAAAAGGTATTAATCAAGATCCTGAAGAAACTAAAGTAACTGATACCAAAAAGCTAAAAGCTGATGACAGTAAAGAACCTAGTGAAGAAGGCATACCTAAAGCATTGCTCAATAAATATTATGTGGTAGATGACAAATATCACTTTAAAGGTAATCCTGAAAAAGTAGCTTTTGAAGATTCTGGAAAAGCTTTAAAAACCACAATTGATGATAAACATATTGCTGCTTCAATGGTGGAGGTAGCAAAAGCTAAAAAATGGGAAACAATACAGGTTAAAGGCTCTGAAGAATTTAAACGGAATGTATGGCTTGAAGCTTCAATGAA
>NZ_CP077372.1 GCF_019048525.1 Acinetobacter lwoffii
ACGGTGCATGTTCACAGTATTGATCGTCTGGCACGTAATACAAATGATCTGAAGACTTGTGAATAGTCCTTAATGATCGTGGCATAACTATTATTTTTCATAAAAGAGAATCTGATTTTCAGGTCATGATTATTGCTCAATCGGCAATGAATAAACTTATGTTCCAAATGCTCGCTGCATTCGCAGAGTTTGAACGCTCTATGATCCGTGAACGCCAAAGAGAAGGAATTAATAAAGCCAAAGCTAAAGGCTTATATAAAGGTAGAAAACGAAAAATAGATTATGCAGAAATACAGAAAGCTATGAAGGTCGAAGGGGCAACTTTTAGAAGTGTTGCTAAACAGTTCGATGTAGGTGTTGCAACTGTACAAAGAGCGTTAAAAGTAGCTACTACAGAATAAGGGGTTACACATAAATTTTTCTACCATTTATCTTTAATACATTGTATTTCAATTAGATTAAGTTTACTATTTGATTTTGTCACAAAATCAAAGGGGTTTTTATGAATGAAATTAGAAAAGGTGGTCCATAGGGAAGGTGCAGGAAGAAAGGCAATTTTACAATGAACCCACTAAGACTATGCGTGTACCAATATCACGTATTGTAGAGATTAAGAAGTTTTTAGCGAATCATAAAAAGACTACCTTAAATGATGTAGCTACTATAACTTTAATTAATCCTTCAACCTTTAAAACGTATTCCTTTAGCTTCAGAAAAAGTAGCTGCTGGTTTCCCTTCTCCCGCACAAGATTACATTGATAAAACTTTAGATATGAATGAACACCTTGTGAAAAATGAAGCTGCAACATTTGTTGTCAAAGTAGCTTCTCTTTCCATGCGTGACGCAGGCATTGAAATTGATGACGAGCTTTTAGTGGATCGTAGTCTTGAAGCTAAACACGAAGATATTGTTATTGCCTTAATTGACAATGAGTTCACCGTTAAGCGGTTAATGGTTGAAGGTGATAAGTGTTGGCTTAAAGCTGAAAATCCAGATTATGACTCGATATTCACCTTAATGATTGCCAAGAATTATTAATATGGGGTGTAGTGACCCTTTGTCATTATAGCCATTTAGAAACATAAATAATCTAATCCTATTGGTCTAATTACATGGAAAATCAAAATAAGATCTCTTGCTTTGGTAGACATAAATAACTGTTATGTAAGTTGTGAACGTGTCTTTAATCCAAGCCTGCAATAATAAGCCCGTAATCGTATTCTATAATAATTACGGTTGTGCTGGTGGCTCGGTTACACACGAAGCTAAAGACTTACGGAACTCAAAGATGGGATGAACCTCTTTTTTCAACTCAGGAAGCTAGTAGAGCAGCACAATATACAGTCCTCTTTCGAGTACTTATCGCTCTATATGCGGAAAGTCCCGCCAGATTTATAAAAGTACTAGCTGAATTAGTTACACCTCAAGAACAAGAAATTTATTCAGATTGATAATGCTTTTTAGATCAAACTGCTATGCCTTCAAATTATGATCTAACTGATGTATGCTCATTAATCTGGAATCGGCTCTCACGTTGGCTAGGTTTGCCGGCCTGTATTGGCATTGGGCGGACTTAAAACAGAAGCAAAAAATGGCTAATCATATCGCTAAAAAGAATAGTTATTTAAAAGGTGTATGTAACCTTGTTTCAATGGACTATTGTTCGATTGAGGGCTTATATCAATCTATAGAAGTTAGTGAAGATATGGGGGATTTGGTAGAAAGCATACTAAACAGCTGAATAGCCTAAGCATTAATACAGTTCTAGATTTTGTCTGTGCTTCACCCTTACATGAATAGCAGATCAATTCTCTGTAGTCATGCACCAGAACACTATTAGAATTACAGGGAATTCTTGCATTGAAATTGAGCAAAGTCCTAAAGCAAAAAAACAAATAATAGCACGCCGTTCCTTGGCCAGAATAGTTTATAGCTGTGAGGATCTTAAAGAAGAACGATTACGCTTATGTTCAGGATGCCCGTAAGCCGTTTAAGAAGTGAAAATTTACTATGTGGCTGTATTATTAGTATTTGTTCAATCTAATCCATTTGATACTTCTGAGCCTTTTTAATAAATCTTTGTCTTACGCTTTACCCCGATCCATCAGACAATAGTTTAGTACTTTCTAAATTTGCTACCTCAATGGTTGATCAGCTCCTACCTAGAAGAATATTGGATTTAAAAAATGTGGAGCTTATCGCTCACTTGTCTTGAACCTAAGCCACTCATATTCTATGACTTATTCACGGACATGAACCCAAGTAGAATCAAGTAATAAACTTATGGATTGCACTCGATGCATATACAGAATAAATTTGGTAAGAGAAAATAGGATTAGGTGCCAGTATGCTACCTGATAGAAATTGGATATGTCACGTAATAGCTGTACTCCCAATTACTTTAAATGGTGATCAACTTCATGAGTGTTTAATAATTAGTCATCGACTAAGATAATTTTTTTGCATGTGACTTGCCACCTGGCTCTAAAGGAATAACAGGAATTGAAATTACACAAATCATGCAGCCGTTTATAAGCTCTTTTAATAGTAGAGTCTTGTTATGGCCTTAAACAGGTGTATAACCCTACTTTGATCATAGATAAAAGAAGTAAAGACGTTAGCTTTAATGAGAAAAAATAACGGCCTCTGTACCTATATAGGTGAGCTATGATCAAGAAATAGTTTTTAAAGAAATCCTCATTAAAGCCTTTAGTCATTACGTGGAAAACGCCGATTTATACCTGTTTTTAATATGGTCAATGTACCTTATGACCTTAGAGATACTTTTACTTTAATACAGATAAAAAAATTATTGGATCGGCCTGTCATGAAAAGTTTTCCCAAAAGCAGTATTGCCCTAATGAAAAGTAGTATATGCACTAGAAATTGTGAGAGAGCAATAAATTCTATAGTTTAAATATAGACTTTCTACTACGATTATAAATATTTAATAAAGTGACGAACTATTTTTAGGAAAAAAGATGGCTGTTGATATTAATGATATTGTTTCGATTGGAAAACATCTCTTTCGTTTAGTGGTAGTACCACTAAAAATTTTTGCCAAATATGTAGGTGAAAATTCGCGCGTCATTATAAAGAGTACTTGAAACAATACGACAAATTGCCAAAAAATTCTCCCTAAGCCCTTCCTTCAATTACCGCAGACACCACCTGATGATGTTTTAGTATTAAAGCACAAGGCTTTAGAACGCAAATACCAAGTAGGTATTCAATCAATATTCAGAATATTATCTCGATGTTTTTGATACTACAAACAACTTAAAGATTCCTGTAATTCGATTAACTCACAGATAGAAAATTTTGATAGATATTTATCTCATCATGCACTTAGGTCAAGATCAAGTAAAAATTTTTAGTGATGATGAGTTAACCTTACCGAATTACAATGGATGAATTAAAGTCCTTCTGATCTCATAACTAGGATTGAATCAAATAGTTTGATTGACTACAGGCCGATAGTAGAACAACTAATATAAAAGTGTCACCTAATGAGTATCTCTATTTCTGCATGCGAATATACTAAAGATCTTATATTGCTAGCTTATTTTTTAATGATGGTTCTCCATTACCCGCAGGTTATGGCCATACTATAGAGGTGTGGGATAGCCGCGATTTAGTTGAATATATCCAACGCTATAAACCAATCCTAAGTATTGAAAATAAATCACAATTCTAGAGAAACCTGATCGGAAAGATCATTATATGTATCTAGAATTGTAAGAGCAATTCAGTACGATAACTATCTCGTTAGCGTTCTTGTTCCTTCCCTTTGTTCAATCTTTGTTGTGGATCTGGCTTATTAGGTTGAATCTGTGGCTGTGGTTTTTTCACTTCTACCTGTTTCCGTAAATAGTCCACTAGATCAACTGCTAGTTTTCTATCTTGCGGATCTGGTGACTGTGATAGAGCTTTAGTAATTTCCTTGTAATGCGTCAATGCTTCTTTTTCTTGCTGTTTAGCTTTCTGGACACGTTCTGGACTTGCCTTATTTTTACCATATCGCTTAAACGATTTGCCCTGCTCTTTCATTTGTTTAACTGACTGCTTATCACTTCTATTTTTTTGAAGCCTAGCTATACCGTTTTGTCGCATTCGCTTCAATCCCTCTGGATCTTAATTTTTCAGCAAAACTTTCTCGCCATTCCTGAAGATCAGCCTTCCTGATATTTAACCGATCCCCTTTTTCAGAAACAGCTTTAACAACAACATGCACATGCGGGTTTTCACTTGGATCTTTTGAAGGGTCATTGGTAAAGGTATGCTGCACCATCATATATTTATGGTCTTTAAAATGTTCCTCTGCAAATTCTTTTGCAGCATCATAAAACGCCTTTTCATCCGTACCTTTCGGCATAGATAACACAATATTAAAAGCCTGCTTATATTTAGATTCTTCATCAGAAATAGGTGTACCTGACATTTGCCAATCTTCAGCAGTATCTTCTATATCATCCTTACCATTAACTTTATTTCCGTCCTGATCAATTCCCTCTAATTGCCCATTTCGTGTGATATATCCCATGTGGGCTTTCACCTTCCCCATAGAATTACCTCCACCAGTAACCTTGACCATTACTTCAGGGGTCTTTTTACTGATTCTATTTAAAGTTTGCCTTAACGCTATTTGGAGATGATTTAGGGCTGATTTAGCTGAATGGCCAGATCCATTTTTAGGCTTAGACAGATCATTTAAAAAAGTATCTAAACTTTGGGTCTGATTAACACGCTTAACTTTAGATCCGTTAAGTAGCTGCTCACCATGAGCAAGCAAAGTGCTTTGCACTTCTCTGGTAGTCTTACTGCTTCCGTTAGCCATTATTCCCACCTCTTTTTATTGCGCTCTAATAGAGTGAAAACATGCCTAACTTGAGCTTTTACTAGCTGATGCACTCGCTCGACAAATTCTCTATCGTAAGACTCATAAATACCCTGATTCATATTCTAGCCATTTGGTTTAGGTTTCTACCAATCGCCAAAAGCTGACTATTTGATTCGCCAAGTTTAAGAGCTTCTTCCTGGCTAAAGAATATTGAATCTTTTGTGACATTAGCTGTTAAAACCGAAATGATATAATGATTCGGTTTCATACCGACCTGTGCTGCTTTTTCATTAATGGCTTTCATCAAACTTGGTTTAAGCCGTAATTCTTTGCGTGATGTTTTTTCAAATACATCTATAACGTCTTGCGTTTTTTCTATTTCAGATAACTTATCCTTGATCATTTTTTTGAGCAGGTTGTCTGGATCTACTTCTTCAAACTTAGCTAACTGATAGAATTTTTTCGGCTAAGTCCTTTTCAAGATTCAAGGAAAAATCTTGTCCTGAATATTCTGGATCATTCTCTTTTTGATAAGAAAGTTCTAACGCTTTTTGGAAAGGTGCGCCTTTCTTAATTCCCTGTTTTTCACACTTTGCCTCCCACCAATCAAGCACTGCCCGATCAACTCTGAAAAAGATTTTATTGTCTTTAGCCATGATTAATTCCATAAGCAAAGTGATATTTTTGCTTATCCCATTTTATCAACTGGGTGACAAAATGGCAATTTTAACGGCTGCTGCCTATCCTGCCCTAGATTATATACTCTTCTTTTTTCCCTCTTTTCTCCTTAGTCATGACTAAGGGTAATCAAGGCTAGGTGGTCGGGATAACCCGCCAAAAAAAAAACCTTGCATAAGCAAGGTCTTTTTTCCATTGATAGGTTTAGGCTTCTTGTAAATACTCGATTCAAGGCTGCTGCAATCTACAGATACCTCTGTTCCATCTTCGTATTTGATCCATGCAAAACCCAAGAAGTAGGCTTTTTATTTAGCATCAGGTTCGCTTGTCGGCCGTCATGAATAACAAACTAAAAGCGGTTTTTTGATTTTGTCTGGATCTTCTTCTTTAGCTTCTGGCTGCTCTTTCTGATTCGATTGATCCATCAGTTTTTTAACTTCTGGTTCTTCTGGTTCTTCAGTCGCTTCAGCTTGATCATCCCCTCAAATTGAAAGATTCATTATCATCAATAATGGCGGTTTGCTCTTGCTTTCTTGCGCCTGTGGTTCTTGATCTACTTCAGTCGCTTCAGCTTGCTTAGGTTCTTTTAACTTTTTAGATAAAAGCCTGAACTCTAGATCTGATAATGTCCTGACCATTCTCTAAAGATCATCCACCCAAGCGTTTACTTCTTCAGGGAAGGATTCCAAAGTTTGCGTAAGTCATACAAAGTCTTTGGAGATTTAAACCTGCATCATAAGCCTTAGATAAGCATTCTGGCATATCTACTAAAGCTAAGTGAGTAGAAATGAAAAACAGGATCTTCATTTAACTTTTTAGCGATTACGTTTTTCTTCTCACCTTGCTTAATTTTCTTCTTGGATGAAAAGTGCAAGCTCAATAGGTGAATGGTTAAGGCGTTCTTTATTCTCCATGACTTGATCATATCAATCATGATCATTATCAACAAAGCAGGGATAGTTTCCCTTGCCAGCCATCACTGAAGCTCTAAAACGTCTAGCTCCATAAATTGATGATCCACTTGCCTTGTTCTGTTGGGTGGGGTTTAACACTAATTGGTGTTTTAACTCCACGAGCCTTGATTGATTCGACCATTTTTTGCATCTGATCTTCTGGAAACTCAACACGCGGCTGATCTGGATCTTCAAGAATATCTGTAAGTGGAATCTGCTTAGGTGTTCCGTCTGCTACTGGTGCAGAATTACCTAGATCAATACCTTCCAAAGCTGATAAATCTAACATTCCTTAAATCTCCATAAACTTGTTAATGCTTTCAACAAACTGTTTTTAATTCAGCCCATGCGGTAAAACCGCTAGTTTTACCCAATTTATTTGTAGGTATGCCTTGCGCTTGCGCTTCAGCGATTGCAGTCGTTTTTTAACGAAGGCATAGCTACCGTCTGAGTTTTTGATCAGGTTACTTTGAAAAATGCTGAACAATAGCTTTTAGGTTGTCTTTCTGAAATGGAGTTGGTTCAACAATATTCGGAAGGATGCCGATTAATTTTAAATTTGGGTTTAGCTTTTGATTAATCGCTTGGATCTGCTTGAGTAATCCACCGATGCCGTCAATAGCTTCCTGATTCAATTGAATTGGACTTAAAACATAGTCACTAACAATTAATGAAGCTACTTGGCGAATGTCGGGATTTGGATTGGTATCAATCAGGCAAACATCAAATAAAGAATCAACTGATTTTAAAAACTTCTGGTAATTGGTGGCAAAGTTGTTATGCAAAGTGCCATTTTTTTCAATAGCTGTTAATTCTGGTGTTGCTTGTACCAAAGTAAAGGCTTCAGGATTTGAAATAGTTTGATCTTCTTTGGTCAGCATGTCGAATGCAGATACATTAGCTACAGTCACAGCCCCGCCAGTAATCAATGCTTTTGTAGTGTTCTTCTGGTGGTCTAGATCAATGACTAATACACGCAAGCCCAAAGAATTTAAATAGTGTGCATACTGGCAAATGATTGCAGATTTACCCACACCGCCCTTTTGATTTGAAGCAACAACTTTTTTCATATTTCACCTAGTTTAATGGCTTATTAAGGGTCGCCCTATTGCGTCCTTATGCTGTATATTCTAACGTCCACCTGTGGACATTGCAAGCATTTTCTTAGTCATGACTAAGTTTTTTATCATAAAAAAATCCTCCCATAAAGGGAGGACGTAAATTAAAAATCTTCAGGATAACCGATTGTTATGACTGGCTCTCCTTGATCTCCACCATGAACGTGCAATTCTAAAATATGATTTCTCTTGCGACCTGCGCCTGTGATAATCACAGTAAAACGTACCGCACTAGGGCTTAGGTGTGTCTTATATACTCGGCTCATCCATAAAATGTCATGAATAACGCCCTCTAAGTCATTAAGCCATTTTTCATTTTTTACCGCCTTATCAACTACCGCCCAAAGCGCAGAAGTGAAACAGATAGGATGCTTATAATGTTCTTTTGCCAGTCCATCTAATTTAGGACTAAGAGAATTGATTGCAACTAAAAAACCATCTTCAATGGCTTGCTGACGTGTGTAAACTGAAATGTATTGTTCCATGATTTTTAACCTGTTTTATTTCAGGTCGCCCGATGCGTCCTGATAAAGTCATTATATCAGTCCACCTGTGGACATTCAAGCAAAAGCTTAGTCATGACTAATTTTTTTATAGGGAAAATTGAGTAGAAAAATATCCGTTTTAATACCTGGCTAAACCGCTTTTCAGATGCTCTTATTTGCGATTCTTAGGCTGCTGACAGCCTTTTTTATATATGAAGCTAGGTTATCCTAGCACCGACCTGAACAGGCCAAAATGAGCGTATATAAAGCAGAACAGATAGACAATTTTTTATGTTTTTTAGGCAAGCTAAAAACCAAAAAAATCGCCACCAAAAAAAACCTCCCATTGTGGGAGGTCTAGCTTAAACGGCTAAGTTATAAGTAATTCTGTAATCTTCAAAATAACCGTTTTCATTATCTCCCCTTCTGATTCTTTCAATATGAGTAACATTGTGGGCTACTCGGCAACTAATCATGATTTTTTCAATTTCTTGAAATAGTGTTTTTTCATCAAAGATTGGAAACCAAATATTATTAGATCCAGTTAAAACCTCATGACCGCAAAAATGAACCAGTTTACCTGTAGGAATAGTTTGTAAAGATTGCAACTATTGAAGCTCGCATAATGAATTCCTGTTTTTATTCAGGTCGCCCGATGCGTCCCTGATAAAAGTCATTATATCAGTCCACCTGTGGACATTCAAGCAAAAACTTAGTCATGACTAAGGATAATAAGGCTTAGTCATGACTAAGAGAATTGATAAAAAAAGCCCCCTTTCGGGGACTTATTCATTAAGCGTTAAAAGTTGTCTTTCTTCTGCCATTCTGGTTTTTTTAACTTTCTGGCTGCCGTGTAACTCTCGCATTTTGATCTAAAGTCATTCGACCTCGACCATTTGATTTTTTTACCAATGAAAACCCATTTACATTGCACTCGATTCCATACAAAACCCGCTTCTTTTAATTTGTCTTGTGCTGCTTAGTATCACCAGAAACCCAAACCCAAACGCCATAATTTCAATATCTAAACCATCCAGATTGATAATTGCATCAATAGCCTGTTTTACTTTTTTCTCAACTTCAGAGTGTTCTGAACGGCTTGACCAGAAACCACGCCCATTTTCGAACTATCTTGATATTACTGATCTTTTGAAGCTTCATTAATAATGCGATTTAAAAGCTGTTCATATTCGCTGTTAATCTCCTGCATAACTTCGGTTTTACCGCCACGATCAGGATGATTTTTAAAAGCAAGTTTTTTTGTACGGAAGTTTTAACTCGTCTAATGATGTAACTGATGAAAAATGTTTTCATTTTAAATACCTGTTTTTATTTCAGGTCGCCCGATGCGTCCTGATAAAATCATTATATCAGTTCCACCTGTGGACATTCAAGCAAAAACTTAGTCATGACTAATTTTTTAAATGATATAAATTCATAAAAATAGCTATTTAAGTATTTTGTCTGGTCTGCTTTTCTAATGCTTATATTTGCGTTTCTTAGGCTGCTGATAGCCTTTTTTTACCCTACGTCTAGCTACCCCCACATTAAACACACAAACACCCTAAAACGAGCATAAAACACACAAGATGAACAACCTTTTTCCCCTTAGTCATGATTAAGAATGTATAAAAAAAATCCCCTTTCGGGATCTCTTTTAAATTGGACAAGAATTAAAAATTTTATGGAATGGATCATTCCTATAAGCTGTCACTCTATATACGCTTTAAGGCGTTTTTTAGTGTATGGCTCAAAGATCACTAAAAAGTGTGAGAATAGCCCACCTCCCAACTGTTCGGGACGCAGCATGAACATTTCAAAGTTAAAACCTCCATACGTGCGGGCAGGGGGAAGGATATTAAACTTTTCATCATATTCAGTAGTGAAATTTCAATCGGTTCTAAATAGTTATTCTCTTCTGAAAGATAATCTTTTTCAGTCATAACTGAAGCAGCAGCAAAGCTTCTCCATAACTGTTTTGTAATTCTAGTATTAATTGACCTACATTCTTTTTAGTAAGACAGCAAACATATTGATCATTAAGATTGTCTAAGTAACCAAAAAAAATGGACTGATTCAACTTCAGATTTCTTTAATGTATAGACTAAAACTAAATCCTGATTCATAACTAAATACCTGTTTTTATTTCAGGTCGCCCGATGCGTCCTGATAAAAAATCATTATATCAGTCCAACCTGTGGACATTCAAGAAATAACTTAGTCATGACTAAGAAATAAAATAATGTTTAGTTAAGATCCCTAGAGGTTATATCAGAGCAAAGTGTCTACTTTGCGAACGTGGTGCAATCAGTTAATTTTCCCTTCCCTGATTACCGTTGCAAGGGGGCAAGCGAAGCCGATAAAATCTGTGATTTTGTCGAGCTGACCGCAGCACCGCAACTGCTCCCATTTGATCTAAAACGGGATACCTAACGCCAGCCCGCATGGGGTGGCGACCAGATAGCATAGAAAACTAAAAAATGTAGGAGGTAAGTAAGGCAAAAACTAAATATTTAAAAACTAATCAGCTAGATTTATTGGCAAAATATTACAGGTTTTGGCCAAATCCTGGGAAACATTAAGTTATTGTTTTTATTATATGGTTGTAAATTGAAATTCTAAAAAAAATGGCAAAATATTCCACTTAGGCTAAACGTAAACTTTTAGTCATGACTAAGGTATCAATTAGCTAATTATTAAATTTTAATATTTGGATGCGAATAGAAAAGATACTTTTTATATAGATTAATAAGAATTTTGAAGGTTTTAAATTGAACCACCATATTGTCTTAAATTAGCGAAGTCTGTTTAAGACATTATGGTGGGTATGCTTTTTAGATATTAATCCTGATCGTCCCGTGTCCTGATCGTTCTTCTTATCATTATTGTTATTGGTGATAATCCCTCGTTTTGCCTGTAACCAGAAGTAATAATCCATATCTATCGGCTTATGAGCATTAAGCTTATCTAACTTTTCAGTCAATAGAGTTCTCATGATTACCTTAGAAGTATCCTCGTCTAGATTACCTAAGAAATATCCGTAATCATTTAAAAATTCTTTGCAATTTACTAAGGTGCTGATTTGTTTGGAGATACCTTTACTGGTGGTTTGAAATGCTTAATACGATCAGGTGCTTTAAAGTGTGATCCATCATCACTAAATGGAATTGCAGCAGCCAGATAGCCCTTTTTCATTTATCTATAAATTTGATGTGTCCTTGCTCTTTATATTCAGTTTTAAAGCTAAAAATAAACTTAATAGCAACTACTTCCTTTCCGTTTTTTACGTTCTCAAAACTGACATTAATATTGCTAAGTTCGTTAATTTCATCCTGAGCCACATTCAAAACACGGTTTTTAAAATTGGCCAACTCTTTATATTTATCCTCACATTCAAGCATCCATCTTAATTCTTCCAGATCAATAGTGACCTCTGATGTACGCCACATATAGCTCATTAAGATCCGATACAAACGAAGGGAATAGCTCGAATTAAATAAGATAATATGCTTCAGTTCATGGCTACTAAATGACTTAGTTTTTTCATCTACTTTCTTAACTAGATCATAGAAATACTCAAAAAATTCTTTTGCGAATCTAACCTTAATACATTTAGTTGCTTTGTCATAATGGCAATAAGTCATCATCGGAACTTTAGCAGGTTCGTCAGATTCCCCATCTTTAACCAACATAGTTGGGTTATCAAATTTTGTATAAATACGTTTTAAAGCAGTTTCAGCATTTCGCTGAATTTCACGTTTATCTGTTGCAGTAAGCACTTCCTTTCTAGCCATTGGGGAGGTCAATTCTCCAAAGTTTTCGCTGCTCACATAAATGAAGTCGTCATGAGTAATTGAGGTCTTATTTTTAAGCTCATTCTTTCTCACGATGATCATTGCACAGTACATAAGCTTCTCAAGATTGAGATCAATGCTATATCTGGCAGTAGGAAAATCATTGCGGGTCACAACTAAATCGGTCAATTTTGCCCTTGTATTAGATTGTGTATAGTCCTCTAAGCCTTGTGAGCCAATAATTTTCTGCATTTTTTGTAAATCCATTATTCCTTTTGAAATCATTATAACTATACAAGTATATTTATCAAGTATAGTTATTAATTAAGTTTATAAGATATTGTTTTTAAAATATATATTTATTAAAAATCAGTAAAATTACTTTATAACCCTGTAGTAGTATAAATAAAATAAATGTTTTTCCTGTTTAAGTATTTTCTTTTATTTCAATTAGTTACGCTGCGACAAAAACGTATGGCTATTTTTAACACTAAAACCAGTTAAAAAATATTGAATTTTGAATATTTATAACTATTATTTAAATATCAATAACTTACGCTGCGACAAAACGTATAGTTTATGATTTTAAGCCTATACAAATATCTTTTTTAGCACCAAAAAATAAAAATCGTTCTTTAATATAATTATTTATATAAAACAACAACTTATTAGATTGTTAAGAATCTAGTTAATTCCTGAAAAATATATATAATCGTATCCAGTACGCATAATCGCAGGTTTGCGACAAAACGTATAGTTATGCGGGGAAGTTGCGACAAAACGTATAGTTTGAGATTGCAGCATGGATTAAGGCTAAAAAATACGCAAAAATATAATATGTTAGAGCTAAACACCTAATTAATTACTGATTTTTAAAAAATAATTTAGCCATTTTTTGTATGCTGTTGATAAGTCTGTGGATTATTTGCGACAAAACGTATAGGTATGTGACAAAACGTATAGTTGTAGCGACAAAACGTATAGTTATAGCGACAAAACGTATAGTTATAGCGACAAAACGTATAGTTATAGCGACAAAACGTATAGTTATAGGCTTGTAAACTTATGTTTTACAAAAAGAAATTAAGGCTCTTAAACTGTTCTAAACACTCCTAAACTCTATTTAAACTCTTTTTAAACCCGATTCTAGTTTTTTTTAAAAAGTTTTTAGAAATGTTTAGAAGATTATTAAAGTGATATTTACATGACAAAAAGGGAAGGGATCTTAAAAAAAATATGAGCTTTGATATATACAAACTTTTTACAAATGTTTTAAATTATTCATTAAAATTTTAAACTTTTTGATATATATTAAAAGCGTTTAAAAATAATTGATGTTTTTGTGTCTTTTACACACAGTTACACTTCAGTTACATTTTTAAATTAATTATATTTTGTAAGAATCCGCACTTCACTTTTAAAAAACTAGGGATCTTGCAGAAATGGCTTTAACGATGAATGACTTGAAAACAGTAGATGACTTCAACGCCAATAACTATGGTGTTGAAATTGGTATGAACGAGCAGTTCCAATATTTTTGTGACTGTTAAAGTAAATGATGTTGATCACATCATTCATACCGCATCAGGAAAAATTCGATTCACACGGAATTTACCCTTCTTGATTCAAGAGATTTGTTCAATGTGCAGCAATGCCAAAACAATATCTCTAAACTTTGAAGGCAAGTTATTCGTAATGGAAAACTCATCTAAATAGAGTGACTACTTGTGTATAAAAAATTTATTTTAGGTTTAACTTTAGCTAGTGCATCTGCCTTAGTTGCAGCTAAAGATGAAAATTATGGCTGTCGTGCTTTTATGTGCTTTGCTGGCGGTCTTAATGTTTCTGAATGTCAGTCTACAATTAGGGACGTAAAAAAAGATCTGGCTAAAGGTAAAGGCTTTCCTCACTGTTCATTCGTCAGCAGTAATCAAGACGGATCTGTTGGAGGTGGAGAAGGACAACCTAAAATTTCATCTTATACACATAATAAAAGAGTTTATCTGTATGTAGATGACAAGTTAGTCACTACAGTTAAAAAGTCCTAAGTTTTTGCAAGAAAAAAGCCTGATTTAATCAGGCTTTTTTTTCTTGTAATTGTTTATAGAAAATTCTTAAAACTTCTTTGACTGCTACACTTTTTCCGTGTTTTTCCCCGCCATAAATATCTTTTAAATATTCTAAGGCTTCCAGTGCCTCAACATCTTCAGGAACATCCATATTGAAATAAACTGAAAGTGGAGTTTTGGTAGTAGGCTTTTTTCTATATCTTTTTCTGCGATCTAATACCTTTCCTTCTGTTTCTGTTTCTGTTCCTAGTTCTTCAGTCATAACTTATCCATTTAATAAATGTCCACAGGTGGATATTAAGTCCTTTTTAAATAATTTACTACTTATATCGGGTCGCCATTTATGAGAAGTAGCATTGCAATAGTATGTTTTAACGTGGGGTTATAACGATGCGTGGCTCCGTCAGCCTATCAGGTTAAATCGGCAATACTTAGGGGATGTGTCATTTTTTTAGATGACCGCCCTTAGGGTGAGTATTGCCGAAACTCTCTCCACGTTCACCATCTGCCTGAACGAAGTGAAGGCTGTGGGGAATGTGGAGAGAGTTGAGCGCCTTTAGTTTTACAAGATTCATGCCAGTACCTACTAGAATTTATATACCGTGTCATTTGATTAAATTTTTAGTCTGTACGACTGCCTTAATTTTAATAAGTATTGATTATTGCGCTAGGTTTTGTGGGCAAAAGCAAATACAGCGAGATTCAGACCTTGAACAGCGTTATCAACGAGAAAGAAATGCGAGTCGATCACCTGAACAAATCAGGGGGGAGTCTGAATATCAGCACATGCACCAGTCAAACAGGCAAGAATCCTCGACTTTGTATTCAGATCAACAAGAAAGCAGGGGAATGGCAGGGCAGTTACATGATTCCAATGGGATACTAGATAATGACCGAATTAGAAACACAATTATTGAGAATCATCGAAGAACAACAGCAGCAATTACTGGAACAACAAAAGCAGTTGAAACAGCAACAGCAGAGTTTAGAAGTGATGCAAGGCAAAATTATCCAAGCCTTGTCAGCACAATCAAAGACAATGGAGAGCGTGCAGAAAGACTTAGTGCAAACACAAAAGTCATTAGCGACAACACAGACGCAATTTCACGAACTGGAAAGAAATACAGCGACCTATACCGAGCAGATCAATGGCAAAGTCAAAGAGATGAGCCAAATTACAACGAACTACGAGGACGTACTGGAGAAAATCTCAACCGTACAGCGTTCAGTCTCGTCACAAGTAGCCAAAGCACAGCAGAATTTGCTCGAAACATCCGAGATATTGAAGCGAATATCATCCAAATGAAAGAACGGCAAAAGGAGATGGATAAGCCCCAACCTAAGCAAGATCGGGGCATGAGTTGGGGGATATAATGTAATATATATATGATCTAGAACTAAAAAAGTGCATTAATTGTTATATATTGGTGCTTTTTACACCAACATGGGTCGTTGAATATCATGACACAATGTGACTTTATAAATATTATTTAATTTTCAACAACTTATATTTTCTAACTTTTGGTATAAAGTTTGCTTAAATAAAAAAAAATTTTAATAAGGTTCTTATATGCTTAGAGATAAATTGGTGATAAATGTTTCTCATCATGATAGTAGTTATGTTTCTCTTAGTTCTGTGAAAGATTTATTGAATCAGCTCGATATAAATGAAGAAAAAGTACCACAAACCATATTGAAATACCTTTATTTATTTTTTCCATTAAATGAAAATGTTAGAGT
Organism: Acinetobacter lwoffii; assembly: GCF_019048525.1. Taxonomy (NCBI): domain Bacteria; kingdom Pseudomonadati; phylum Pseudomonadota; class Gammaproteobacteria; order Moraxellales; family Moraxellaceae; genus Acinetobacter; species Acinetobacter lwoffii. The sequence goes on from NZ_CP077372.1 coordinate 15,679, forward strand.
TAGATTTTATAATTCAAATTTAAGTCTAACTGAATCTATTTCTCCAGATCAAAGAATTAGATATAGATTTAAAGAAATTTTAGATAAAAATTATATAGCAGTAATACAATATATAAATACATTGTTTAATTGTGATATTAAAGTAAATATAAAAACAAGAAGAGATTTGGATGAAAATAGTTTAACTTTTTATAGAATTGCAAGAATTATTGGAAAGTGGGATGTAAGTATAGATTATAGTAATTCTGAATATAGTAGTTATATTAATAATGATGACTTAAAAGTAAATAATTTAATTTTTGATTTTTAAAATATGATTTTGAAAAAAGTAAATATCATGATCTTATAGATATTGCATTTGAATATATAAATGCAGGAGATGCTTTAACAGCATTAAATATTGGAGAAATACTGAAAACTAAATTTCAGGATAAATATATTTGGAATTTGTTATCTATATCAGAGTTGATTTTAGGAAATAAAATTAAATCTGAATATTATTCTAATAAATGGGTGGAATCTGATGATGATTTATTTAAAATAGACTCTACTAGAGCTTTATACTCAAAAGCAATGCTATATGTTAGATTACATTCGAAAGAGTTGTTAGATGTAGAAAGTCAAAAAATCTTCTGAATGAAGCATATGAGCTTATGCTTAATAGTACAATAACAGAAGAAAATGATGATTTTGAAAAATTGACTTTTGAAAAAATATTTAATAGAAATGGATATGCTTTAATTTTATTTAAAGAAGGTAAATTGTTGGATGCTAAACTCCAAATATTAGAATGTCTAGATAATATAAATAAATATCATGGGGATGATATAAATAATAAAATTAATATCCATAAATCTGTACTTTTATATAACTTAGCTCAATGTTATGAGAAATTAGGAATGATAGATGATGCTATATCAACATTTAAAATTTTACTTGAACTAGATCCTAATATGGATGAATATTATTTAGATTTATCAAGATGTTATGGTGTATCTGAGCAAGTTGAAAATGCAATATTTGCATGTGAAACGGCAACAAAGATAGAGCCATATAATTATCAAAATTGGGCAAATGTTAGCATATTGGCAGAATCATATGGGACATTATGATAAATCGTCTAATAGTTACCTTAAAGCTTATAATTTATGTCCAGAATATGAAGAGAGACTTAGAAATATTAATATTATGCTTATAATTTTTTGTTATTAGATGAAAACAATAATTACAGTGATATATTAGGTTTAATTAAAGATAGTTTTTTATAAAAATTCAATTTTAAATGATGAGAATGAAATTGTAAGAGGGTATTCACTTATGGCTGAGATTTATTTAAGATCAAATGATTATGTTCAAGCTAAAAATGTAATTAATGATGCTTTAAGTATTTTTGAAAATAATGAGAGCTTAATCAATAATCTTGAATTTATTAATGATTTAACTAACTAATAAATTATAATAAAAAAATCAGCTAATTAAATTAGCTGATTTTTTTATATCATATTATTATGCTTTCTACTTTTAAAGCATAAGCAGTTTTGTATGATACTTTAACAATAGCAGGTGATGATACAAATAAATTTCATTTTAAGTTTCCTTTTGAGTATATTTAATACACCATTTTATGGTGTATATTTATAAATATACTAAAAATTTATAAAATCAAATTTTTTATGTAAAAATAAAGTATAATTATATAATTTTATTTGAAGTTTAAAAAATTATGGAAAAGGATTATTTTATAAAAATTTTGTTTCATTTAATATTTTATTTTATTTTGGTATGATAGGTCCTCTACAACTATAATGCCATTATATTTTAAAGAAAATAATGCCCTGTTTTCTTATGGTTTTGCTTACTCTGCTATGGCTCTATCTGGTGCTTTATCATTTTTTGTACGGAAAAATAGTTGATAAGTATGGTTGGAGAAAAATTATTTTAATTGGTACACCATAATTTATTGTATAGCACTTTTTGGAAGAATCTCACAAATATTTATTTATCTGTTTTTTTTTGCCTTTTATAGGTGGTTTAGGTGCATCATTAACTTTAACTCAGCATTCGCTCATGGATGGTTGAAAAAAATAATAATGAAACATTAAAAAAAATCTGCAATAATTAGAAATATGGTAGTTCAATTTTCTACATTTATTGGAATGCTATTAGTTTTAATTTTAAGTTTTTTTAAAGGATGAAATAAATAATATATATTTTTATAATACTTGTTTTTTTCTAGTTTTATTATTTTTCTTCAGTTGTTTTTCTTTTTTTATTAAGAAAAATATAGATAAAAATATAGATAATAAAAATAATTTAAAAGAAGTAAAAAATTTTTAAGAAAATAGAGTGGGTCTATTGTTGTTCTATGGTATTCTCATTAGCTCTGTTATATCGGGGTCTTTATACTGGAATAATAAAACCTTATATTATTATAATTCTTGTAGATCAAGGCTTGTCTGATAGTTACTCATTAGTAATTTATATGACTATGACTTTTTGTACAATATTATCAACATCTATTCTCTTAAAAAATAGTAATAAATTTAATCATAGTTCAATTTAATTCATTAATATTCTTTGTACTAATGCTTATGTTTATTATTATGTTTTATGTTTTTATCCATAAGTTTTAATTGGGGCTATTTCTATTTGTTACGTTTTTTTTAATAAGATCCATAATTTTATCTATTACGACATGCTTTGAAGAATTTTACATTACGAATTTCGTGATAAAGATATTATGGCTTCACTTATAGGTTTTGTTCAATACTTGTTTTTTAATAGGGGATTCTTTAGGCTCAGCTAATATCATCGTATTTGTAATTAAAAATAATTATGGCTTTATCTGTTGATTAGTTCTGGAATTCTAGTTTTTTTTAATGTTTTAGGTTTTTTTTATAGTTAAAAAAACTTTCTGTTAGTAGAATAATTACGGTTTATAAGTAAAATTACAGATGTAGCAAGTTACGTAACTTAGATATTAAGTGTTTTATAACAGCTTCTTGTAATTCATCCTTTAGATAGTCTGTTCAATTCTTCTATGGCAGCTTTTAATATAATTGATCTATTTGCCCTTGCTACTCGACAATTTATCAAGAGTTCATCTATATCTCTATCGACATCCTCTGTAAGTGAAACAGTAAGTCTTCGATAGGTTGTTTTATGGCTTTTTAGTTTGCTAAAGGGAATATAGTGTCACTGGTGGCAACGTAGTGATAGTGAGAATCCGAGAGGAAAGAGAGCTAAACCGTTACAGGGGAATCCCCAAAAGCGGAACGTTGAGAGGTAGTTGTATAGGTCAGCTTTACAGTTGCATGTTGGGGAAACCCTCGCAAGAGATACCTGCCATACTTCGACAGGGAGCGTGTGGGGAGAGGTGCAAAACTTTTAGTCCTTGTCTGCCATGTCAGCAAAAACATGGTGCGGATACGACCCCTTTTAATAACCTCATATTATGTACTATGTACTATTTAAATCCCGCTACTAGATCAAATTGTGCAGTTTATTTTCTGCGGGTCGCCATTTAAAAAGCACAGCTTTTTAAAGCTCACTTGAAAATCAACGGTAATCAGGGAAGGGAAAATTAACTGAATTGCGTCAGTTTCGCAAAGTAGACCACTTTGCTCTGATATATCTGCTATGGATCTGGATTAGATAGGTAATATAGATGACTGGATAAACGCTGCAGCTTGCAGCTTTTATCCAAGCATCGAGGTTTTTAAGTCATGACTAAAGCAGAATTTAGCTAAAATATTTAAAATTTCTTTAATTATTTAAAAAAACTTTACCAAGATTACCTAAATTGATGATAATGCACCTTGTTTCTGGGTGCTTTAAAAGGTTTTATGGATGACTGATTTTATAAATAATTGATCCTGATTTTTCTATTTCAGAGGTGGTGCTAGAGGAATCTAATAAACAAGGATTTATTAAAGAGTTTAATTATTAATGAATTTGAGGTGGATTTTTTATCAGCAGCAAAACTGGCATGGTCAGGCCAAAAGGTTTGGACTTAACAACAAGACGAGAAAAAGATAAAGCTAGGATCTTTAAGGATCTGACTAGGCTTAATGATTTCTTGAAAAGAAAAAAATTTATACAGAAGAAGTAAAAATAATAAGAATCAAGTAAAAAAAATACAAAAGCCCTTTCCAATATGGTATATTTTGGATTGTATTCTTTAAAGCTCTAAGACGGGATTTAAGAAAATGGCTATAAGTTTAAATATAATATGGAAATTTTTTAAAATTTTTTCTAGTTATTCATGTGTTTTATCTTGTGTGCTTCATGCCACAAGATGCAGCCGCTTTTAGAAATCCTTGTAGATTTCACTAAATTTCAAGTAGTTGCTTTCTTATATTCATCTTTTCTTTGTGGGCTTTCGAGTTTCCTAAATTTCACAATTTGGAAATAACCCATGAATCTTGTAATCGTTGAATCTCCTAACAAATGTTCAAAAATTGGAAGTTTTTTAGGATCTGATTTTAAAGTTGTGGCCAGTGTTGGCCATGTTCGGGATCTACCAAAGAAAGGCTTAGGTATTGATATAGCCAATGATTAGGCAATGGAATATTCATTTATCCTGATGCCAAAGTTATATGACAGAACTTTTGACGGTGGCGAAAAACGTATTGAAAAAATAAAAGCCTTTTGAATAAAGCAGAGACAAGATTTATTTAGCTACCGATCCAGACAGGGAAGGTGAAGCTATTTCATGGCATTTAAAAGAATGTTTAGGTCTGGAAGTATTGGTCGAATTTGAACGAATAGAATTTAATGAAATTTCAGAAAAAGCTATTAAGAAGCCCATAATTAATGGGCGTGGTTTAGATTATCAGCTTGTATATCTCAAGAAGCACGTAGGGCTTTAGATCCGTCTGGTGGGCTATCTAGTTTCCCCTATTGCAGATCTAATCTTATGGGTCAGCCTTCATCTGCGGGGCGGGTACAATCTCCTGCTGTTTTAATCGTTGTCCTTAGAGAAATCGAAATCCAGAAATTCAAAGTTACTAACCACTTTGGCGTTAATTTGAGTTTTGATAAAGAGCCTAAAAATAGGATCTCGCAATGGTTACAACGGAATTTGTAACTGAGGATCAGCCTTATGTTTTAGATCGTTCCTTAGCTGAAGAAGTTGCAAAAACTAAGAAAGTTTAAAGTTTTAAACTGCAATGAAAAAACAGAGTATTCAAATGCTCCTTCTCCTTTCTCTACAGCCCTACTTTTACAAGCTGCTAGTGTAGCGTTTAGGCTTTAGCCCTCAACAAACAACCAAAGCAGCACAGGCATTATTTGAACAAGGGGGCAATTACTTACATTCGGACTGACGGCCTAAACATAGCTGATGAAAGTGTAGAAGAAATCTTTGCTTATGCTAATGAACATCAATTTTCTTTACCTGAAAAGCCTAATAAGTTTTAAGGAAAAAGATGGGGCGCAAAACGCCCATGAAGCAATCCGACCTGTTCACATAACTGATAAAGATCTAGGAAAGTCACAGAACAAAAAGCTTATATCAATTGATTGGGAACGTACTATTTCAAGGTCAATTGGCCAAAGCTGAATATAAAGCCGTGTACTTTGGAATTACTGTCTGAAGATGGAAAATATAAGTTCCATGCTAAAAGCCGTGAGCTAATAAAAAAAAGGGTGGATGGTTTTTTGGTAAAGACTGCCTGAATGAAGATGAAAACGAGCCTTCAGGCGTGGTGCCGGTCTTAGAAGTGTTGGTTCTGTTGTTGATGTTGAAAGCGGTGAAGTTATTGCAAAACAAACTAAGCCACCAAAACGCTATACAGAAGCTTCACTAAATTAAAAAATTGGAAAGCTGCGGGATTGGGTCGCCCTTCTACTTATTCATCAATTATGGCCAATATTCTGAATAAGGGCTTTCTGGAGGTAGAAAAGAAAGTCTTAAAACCAACTAAATTAGGGAATGATCTAATTGGTAGTCTGTTAAAAGCTAAGTTTAGCTTTCTGGATCTGCACTATTCAAAAGAGATGGAGTTGCAGCTAGATAAAAATTGCATCTGGTGAAACTTCATATAATTCGTTGTTTCTGCCTTATACACTCAACTTGCTCAAGAGCTAAGTACAGCTTCAAAACTGACAGCTATAAACGCAATTACCTTGTCCAAAGTGTAAAAGCCAGTTAAAAAAATTTAAGAATACTTAAAACCAATCAATTTTTTGGATTTGTAGTAATGAGGACTGTAAGCACTCGATGAATGACGACAAGGGTAAACCAGTCGAAAAAGTTATTCATTCATGCCCTAAATGTAAAACAGGTCGCTTAAATAAATTTCCAAAATTCGCAAACTAAAGAATTTTTTGGATCTGCAATGATCAGAATGTAAGCACTCGATGGATGACAAGAAAGGTCTGCCAGTAGAGAAAATCAAATATCCTTGCCCTAAATGCTCAACGCCATTATTCAGATCCAAAAAAGAAGGTAAAGATCCGATCTGGTTCTGTCCTAATCGGAAAACAGATTGCAAAGTCTTTTGCCTGAATTAATAAAAAGCCACTTCTTGAAGTCTATTCATTTCCTCAATGTGCCAGTGATTTAAGACGGATCAATGGGGCAAATGGCTATTTTTGGGGTGTACCAACTATAAAAAATGGGTGCTCCGCTACTTATCCAGATCAAAAAGGTAAGCCAAAATTTGAGGTGAAAAAGTAATGATTGATTTCGTAGTTTTGGCACAACAATGTGCGCCACAAGTTGATGTAAATATTGCGTCTGCAATTGTTAAATCTGAATCCTCATTAATCCTTTTGCGATAGGGGTTAATCGGCCGCAGGTCTTAAAAAACAGCCGACTAGCTATGAAGAAGCTGTATCTGTGGCCAAAAGATTAATTAGCCAGGGACGAAATATTGATTGTTGTTTTTGCTCAAATTAATAGTGCTAATTTCAAAGATTAAATCTTAGTGTCGAGCAAGTTTTTGATCCCTGCACTAATCTAAGCGCAATGCAATTTATCTTTAATGACTGCCGAAATAGGTGCAAATAGGCAAAAGATATTTATAAAGCATGTCTTGCTATAACACTGCAACCATTCATCAGGATTTAGAAATGGTATGTAGCGAAAGTATCAAGAAATTTGAATTATTTTGCTAATGGTTCACTCAATACCATGCCTGTAAAAGTCAATCCTCCCTCACCTCCTATGAATAGCTCAGAACAGCTTGCATAGATTGCTACTAATGCAGATATGCCTAACTCCAATGGATATACCGAAAATACAGACTTCAAAGCCTTCGCAGTAGTGGAGAAACGGGCTTCATTTTTCTTAACTAACGGCACAAATATTAAAGAAAAAGAGAAAAAGTTTTAAAATCTTCTATGATCTTTTAAAATATTTTCAAAAAGTTTAAAACTTAGTGTAATATATTAAATATACAGTACCAATGAACAATATTTGATTTTCCAAAAATATTGTTCTTGGTACTTAATGCGCTAGGTCTTAATTGCTTCACTTGGAGAAAATAATGAAAGCAAATCAAACGCAAATAACAACGACTAAAACGACTGGTATCAAAGCAAGCGTATTGATGTTGTTCATGACGTTAATCTCAAGCCCTGCTTTTGCTCAAATCTCAAAAGTTAATACGGTTATGGCTAATGTTCAGTCAGTCTTAGCGGGTGTGGCTGTAACTGTATTTACCATCACTATCATGTGGGCTGGCTTTAAATTGGCTTGGCAACAAGCGAAGTGGTCAGACATTTCTAACATCGTTATCGGGGGGATTTTGGTAGGTGGTGCTGCGGGTATCGCTGCTTGGCTGATTAACTAATGTCGAATTTTTCTGATCCAATTTTCAGGGGTTGCACTCGTCCTGCCATGCTTTTTGGCGTTCCAATGTTGCCTTTTTTGTTGGTGACGGGGGTAGCAATTCTTTTAGCGGGTTGGTCTTTTTATCTACTTAGTGCCTATGTGACTTTATTTATAGCAGCTATTTATGTGCCTATTTACTTCTGGATGCGGGCAATAACAAAAGTAGATGACCAACGATTAAAGCAAGTATTGATGCGGTGGCGCATAAGAGGGAAACAGATCCAGAACCATCAAAAATGGGGAGCAATCTCATTTTCGCCACTTAAATTAAAGAAAAGGAAATAACAATATCATGCGTTCAAAACAGCAAGTTAAAGATAGCGCAAATGCTGAAGTCGCAATTTCAGACTATCTGCCGTTTGGTAATCATGTTTCCACAATGTTATTAAGCTTAAAAATGGTGAATACATTGCCTACAAGGAAATTAGAATGCATTTCGTTTGAAACAGTTGAAGCCGATTATTATTAGAATCCGTAAAGAAGGATTAAATAATTTTATCGTGCTTAGGTGGCGGTCACTTGCTGTTTGGGACGCATAAGATCTAGGGGAGTTAATGAACGTCTAAATGGCGTTTATGAAAATGATTTTTATTGCTGATTTTAATGAAAGATATTATCAGCAGTTTCAGGGTGAAAAGAATAAACAGATGGCTACTGAATTGTATTTAACAATTCTTTATCGTCCTGAAATTTCCAGATTAACAAAGATTTTTAAGAGTAAAGCTAGTCGTGATCCAGTAGCCCTGAAAAAGCAGATTAAGCGGGATCTCGATATTTTGGATGATGTAGCCAAACAGGTTGAAGCAAGTCTATATCACTACAATCCA
>NZ_CP077373.1 GCF_019048525.1 Acinetobacter lwoffii
AAGTTATATCAATCAATTTGGTGTACATCGAAATACTGCTTATCAAGCCTTAAAAGATGCTTGCGATGACCTATTTGCAAGACAATTCAGTTATCAAAGTCTTAGTGAAAAAGGTAATGTCATTAATCACAAGTCAAGATGGGTAAGCGAGGTTGCTTATATTGATAATGAGGCTGTCGTTAGACTTATTTTTGCTCCAGCTATTGTGCCTTTAATAACTCGATTAGAAGAACAATTTACAAAGTATGAGATACAGCAAATAAGCAATTTAACGAGTGCTTATGCTGTTCGCTTATATGAAATATTGATTGCGTGGCGTAGTACCGGAAAAACGCCTCTTATAACTATCTACGATTTCAGACAAAAAATAGGTGTACTCGAGACTGAATACAAAAGGATGTACGATTTTAAGAAATATGTTTTAGACATTGCATTAAAGCAAGTAAATGAACATACCGATATTAATGTCAAAGTTGAACAACATAAAACCGGCAGATCCATTACGGGCTTTTCATTTAGCTTCAAACAGAAAAAGTCAGCAACAAATACAGCCAATGACATTAGTCAGGACAAAGAGCTAAAAATCAATTTGACTGATGCACAACGATATTTATTTGCTAGTAAATTATCAGAACTTCCTGAGATGGCTAAACTTTCACAAGGTAATGAAAGCTATGAACAGTTTGCTGCTCGGATTGTAACCATGCTGCAAGAGCCAAATAAATTAAAAGAATTTATGCCATTACTTCGAAAAGTCGGCTTTCAATGAATGATGTCAATTGACATAGTAAAGTTAACAATCAACTATTAACACTATTTGAAAACTGGTTTACATAATGAAAAAACTGTCAGTTTCAGAACTAGCGAAATTATATGGATATTCAAGACAAGCTGTATATGCCCATATAAAGAAAGGAAATTTATCAAAAGGATCGGATGGATTAATTGACTTTTCAGAAGCCTTGAGAGTTTTTGGGGAACCACAAAAAAGCAATTCTAGTGTCAACCAAAGTCAATCAACTAGTAGGCATAACTTAACAGAAGTTGACTTGCTAAAACGTCAAGTTGACATGCTGGAAAAACAATTAAATCAGGCAATACAGAGAGAAAATCAATCATTAGAACGTGAATCGTTTTATCAAGAACAGATTGAGGCCATGCAGCGCTTACTGGAAGCTCCAAAAGCCAATATGACTACGTTTACCGATCATGGATCTGAACAGGATATAGCAACAGATTCTCGGCCACAGACTGAATCGAACTATGACGGATTGACTACTCCAGAGAACAAACGCATCCCTGTTCCAGAACATATTGAGCCTACACCTAAAAAGAGGGGCTTCCTGAGTCGTTTTTTCCTTCCTTACGGTTAACCAGGACTCCACTTTTTTGATGAGCCAATTTCAGTGCAAGCACATGAAATAATGACTCCTCAAAAAACCGGATGAGGTTTATTAAAACTGAACAAAACCGTGGAACATTGCTTAAATAGTAAGCGTGGAACATGAAAAATCATTAAAAAAGCCCAACTGAGTGCAGTTGGGCTTTTTTGTATACGATAAGACTATGATTTATATAGAATAAAAAAGAGCATTTCGTATAAGGTGTATTATGTTAATTTTAGAGATTCTACATAAATGTAGAGTCTCCTTCACTTAGATTCTGGCATGTGTTCCATACTTATCAATCATGATAGAGCTAGCTTCATTTAAGCCACGCACAGTGACATTCACACCATTCTTTTGAAATTTATTTACAACAGAATCAAGCATGGCGACTGATGTTACGTCCCAAATGTGAGAATGGGTCAAATCAATAATCACATCCTTTACATCCTCTTTAAAGTCAAAACCTTGCATGAATTTTTCAGAAGAACTAAAGAAGATCTGACCTCTCAAATCATACAAACGGGCCGTTCCCTCAAAAGAAGCTGTCACCTGGATATCATTTTCAAGTTTATTCGCCAAGAACAAGGCTGAAAGCAATACGCCCGTTAATACACCTAGAGCCAAGTTATGCGTAGCAACAACTACAATCACTGTCGCAATCATGACGATATTACTACTCTTAGGATTATCTTTTAACTGAGTGACAGAACTCCATTCAAAAGTACTAATAGAGACCATGATCATCACCGCTACCAATGCAGCCATTGGAATCACTTTGAGCCAGTCACTAATAAATACAACCAGAATAAGAAGAAAAATACCCGCAGAGAATGTTGATAAGCGTGTAAGGCCGCCTGATTTTACGTTAATCATAGATTGACCAATCATGGCACAACCGGCCATGCCACCCATAAAGCCAGAAGCAATATTCGCAATCCCTTGTCCCTTACATTCCTGATATTTATCACTTGGCGTATCTGTCATTTCATCCACGATGGTTGCTGTCATCATCGATTCAAGTAAACCTACAGCCGCCAGTGCTACCGAGTAAGGCAAAATAATCATCAATGTTTCAATATTCAAAGGAATATTTGGAATCAAAAACATTGGAAGTGTGTCAGGTAAAGACCCCATATCACCCACAGTCCGTACATCAATTCCTAAAGCGATTGCCAGTAATGTGATCGCAATGATGCAGACAAGTGGAGAGGGGAGTAATTTTCCTAATTTGGGAACCAAAGGAAAGAGATAAATAATCGCCAGACCTAAAGCAACCAGAGCATATACATGCCAGGTCACATTAATCAGTTCTGGTAACTGAGCCATGAAAATTAAGATCGCTAACGCATTTACGAATCCAATAACTACAGATTTAGATACGAACCGCATTAACTTGGCGAGCTTTAAATAGCCTGCCAATATCTGAATTATGCCTGTCAGAATTGTTGCTGCCAGCAGATATTCAAGCCCATGCTCTTTGACCAATGTGACCATAAGCAGTGCCATAGCCCCTGTAGCAGCTGAAATCATTGCTGGACGACCACCTACGAAAGAAATCACGACAGCAATACAGAAGGATGCGTATAGACCGACTTTAGGATCTACACCTGCAATAATTGAAAATGCGATGGCTTCAGGGATGAGTGCAAGACCGACGACTAATCCGGCAAGTACATCCCCACGGATGTTAGAGAACCACTGTTCTCGGACATTAGATAACATAAACATAGCCTGTTTTTTAATTTTTCAGATAGGCCAGTGATGTGATATATACAACACACAAGCGACTACACCACATCACTAGACAGTGATGAGTTATTTACAGATTTAAGAGGGTAAATAAACTTAAGGTGGCGTAAGCGTCATAAGATGGAGGAACTTTTTAGAGTAAAAAATCAGGACAAGGGTAACAGCTAGGTACTTTTTTATAAAGCCTGGATGTTATACCAAGCTTTGTTTAATCGGTATTTTATGAAGCTTTTAGCTCCCCAAGTAATTGACCTATTTCCAAACGTGTATAGCCACGTTCTTTAAAGATCAAAACAATAGCCTGTTTATAATCTTCAGAAGTGGCCGTTTTATATTTATTAATTAATTGCAGCTCAGCATTAAGCTGAAGGTCATTTTTGATGGTCAATACTTCTGCAGAGACTTTATTAAAAATCTTGAAATTAAACATACAGGTGCTCTTTATCAATATTGTAGCGGCCCGACTACAACAAACACCTGCCTCAGCTTAGCTGGACACCCTTTCCAAAAAGATTATAGAAAAAATGAAAAGTTTCAAGTTTTACTAAACTAAAGATAAAAAAGTATCAAACTTACGTATTTTAATAATAGAAGGTTGTTGAATTAGCTAATCAATTTTTAAATAATAGTACTCAAAGGAGATGGCTATCCTCCTTACACAAACCGCCAATTCTGGCTGATGATACCTACGTTTCCCTCAAGCAGGGTACGTAGTCGCGTGCTCTGCTTTTACAAAATGGAGCTACGCTATGTTTTCCCGTCATAAAGTTCTTTATTTATATATCTTTTGCTGCTCATAACTAGGAGCAGACATGTATCTTTCTCTTTTATCAATTGCTCTCGGTTCTGTAATCGGTGCCTGGCTTCGTTGGGGCATAAGTCTAAGATTTAATAGCGTATTTGAAAATATTCCTTTCGGGACAGTGATTGTTAACTTAATCGGTGCTTTTATTATTGGATTAGCTGTATCATTTTTTTCAAATAGCTCAATAAGCCCTAATTATAAGTTATTCGTTGTGACAGGCTTCTGCGGTGCTTTAACGACCTTTTCAACATTTTCAGTTGAAATTGTTGCGTTGCTACAAGCTTCAAAGTTTGAATATGCTATCTCAACAATAGCCATCCATGTAATAGGTTCATTAATCTTTACAGTACTAGGAATACTTTCCTATCAATTTTTCACTAATCATTAATAATCTAAATATTAGAAGGTAAAACAATGACTTTTAAAAATGTTAAAGCAGGTACTAATCCACCAGATGACTTTAATAGCATCATCGAAATCCCGGCAAATGCTAAACCCATCAAGTATGAAGTGAATAAAGAATATGATGCTTTATTGGTTGATCGCTTTCTAAGTACAGCAATGTCATATCCGTACAATTACGGTTATATTCCTCAAACATTAAGCGAGGATGGTGATCCCTTAGATGTATTTGTAATAGCTCCCCATGCGGTTGCTGTAGGATCAGTAATTCGCAGCAGACCTGTCGGAGTCATGTATATGGAAGATGAAGCCGGTATTGATGCAAAGATCATTGCTGTACCTCATTCTAAGCTCACACCTCTATATAACAATGTTGAAGATCTGAGCGACCTCCCTCAGCTTCAATTAGATCAAATGAAACATTTCTTTGAACATTATAAAGACTTGGAAAAAGGTAAATGGATGAAATTTAATGGTTGGGGTAATGTAGAAGAAGCCAGACAGGAGATTCTAAAATCTATCCAAGCATACAAATAATTTAGATAAAAGGGACCCAAATCTGAGGTCCCTTTTTATGCTATTTAACATAATGGCGGTTATACGAAGTACACTTGTATATTAACTTAAATATCAATTACTTAAAAAATTAATCCTGATCATAAAAACCGCAAAAAGCCGATTTTGAAACAAGTTGGCTTTTTTATGAGCGGTTTTGATACTTCTTGCCAATAAAATTGTTTAAAAAATAGTCAATTTTGCGATTTTTTAAATTTTATCAATGCTTGAATGCTTAAAATTATCCACATTTTTTGTGGATAAAATTTAGGCTATTTTGTACGCTTTAGCTCACATCAATCTCGGCCCTTTGCGGCTATCCGGCATACTGGAATTTTCTTATGATGGGTACATAGAGAACAGGATGTTCCAAATAACAAGAATAAGAAAGATCGCACCAGGAACGTGAGGTAAGACAGGAGTCATACCTAGCAACCCAATATGAAAAACCCCGGCAGGATGCCGGGGTTTTTTATTATCTAAACTTTTTAAATTAGGGTTGGATGGGCATCCAGAATGCGAATTAGAGTCGCTGCAGGGCCAGTCGGATAGCGACGACCTTGCTCCCAGTTTTGCAGGGTTCTCGCGCTGATATGCAAACGTGCAGCAAATTCTGCCTGGGTTAAGCCAGTTTTCTCACGTACTTCCTTAATATCCGGCAATTCAAGCTCTGTGACTCGACTTGCCTTTATCTCATTACGTTTGATAGCACCAGCTTCTTTAATTGAAGCAACCAGGTCATCAAATAAGCTGTTATCCATGAAATTGCTCCTTCACTAATTGACGCAGGATCGAGGTCTCTTTATCAGTCAGATTGTCTTTCACAGACTTTGGATAAGCTACCAAGAAAAAGATCTGATCATCTTCTGTGACCCAATAGTAGATCACACGGATACCGCCACTTTTACCCTTGTTACCTTGAGCACAACGTACTTTACGAATACCTCCGCCATTCTTGATTAAGTCGCCCTTATCAGGCTGTACCAAGAGATCTTGCTGGAGCTGACGATACTCTTTATCACTCACAAGTTCTTTGATTTGCTTGGTAAAAATACTGGTTTCAATGAATAACATAGGTTGAAGTACGTCAATGGCGTATAAGAATTTTAGCAGTTCTAAAACAAAAAGACGAGAACTATGAAATCTCGTTTTTGTGTAATCTGTATTATATTAATTTGAAATGAAACTTTATTATTATATTTTTAAGGGGAATAAATTATGAGTAATTATATAGACTGCTCATGTAACGGAGATAATGAAAATTGCTTTAGATGTTATGGCTCAGGACGAATTAATCTGAATGAATTAGACCCAATATTACCTATAAAAATTTTGCAAAATCCAAAATTGGAACTTGAAAAAAATTTCAATCATGAAACTTATGTAGTGACTAAAGATGAAAATGGAGAAATACAAAAAAAAATATTAGTTCAATGTAAAATTTGTGCAAATCAAATCGAAAAAGATATTTTCAAGGAGCATTTAATTACATGTAAAAAAAATAAAATTCCTCTAAAAAAACCTATATATAATGAAAAAAAAGAATTTTGGATAAAAAATAGAAGGGGAAAGCTAGTCTGTATCGTTATATGTAATATATGCAATAGAAGAGTGAATAAAGAAAATCTAAAAAAACATATGCTAAAAGTACACTTCCAAGTTAAACATTTAAATAAAAGTAGCCTACAAGTTTCTTCAGAACAATATGATGATGTTATTCAAGATAGAATGAATGACGATGCTACAAAATTATATGCACATTCCTATAGAGAGAATGGACGGTTTGGATCTCACCCAGAACATGATGATCATGAATAAGATTTCTACTAAGCTCTATAATATACTTTCTGTTCAATAATTTTTAACGTGGATGCCGCTCTACAAGGTTTTTTAGCCAATTTTAAGAAAGGCTTATTAGAAGAATTTATCAATTTTTTAGACGTATGGTTTCTGAGTTAGAAAGTCGCTGTATTGATTCTATCAAATTTTTCAGTAACTTCCGAATCCTAATGTTTCGCTTTATGGCAAAAAATAGAGTGAACTCGATAAAAAAATGAAACCCTCTAATTCTTGTTTTAATTATTTTTCTAACTAAGAATTAGAGGGTTAATTTCTTTACCTCTGGAGTTTTATAATTATTGTTATAAAATTTATTAAATCACTTATTGCTCAAATAATCCTCACAATCTGATCATTTACTCATGGATAAGTGTGATGGAAATCACAAAAACGATCAGATCTAAAAATCACACAATTACACTATTTATGATGAGCGAATTGCTCTTTTAATTTTCTGATCAGTCTTGTATTGCGACAAAGCATAGACCGCCCAGATGGCAGCCGGGATCCAACCTAAAACTGTAATCTGAAGTAGCAAACAAATGATGCCTGCAAATGGTCGTCCTATGGTGAAAAACAGCAGCCATGGAAAAATTAAAGCAATTAGCAATCTCATTTCAAATTCCTATGTATCTTTTCAAAAAATTAATAATTAACTGCCGGCAGATCAAACAGCTTACGATCTCTTTCATCCGTTAAATACTTATCCATCTGAGCAATTAATTTAGCTCTGGCTTGTTCATCATCTTCTGTGATTTTTAACATGCAGGATCCGATTAAAATCTTACGTCTGGTATCGTCCTTTCTTGCCTGTTCTTTCTCTTTGGCTCGTTCTCTTGCTACTGCTGCCTGTCTTTGAGCCTTTAACTGCTTTAGCTTTTCTTCCTGTGCCTTGATTTTGCTGTCTAGTGTTTCAGTAACGCTCATTAATCCAATACCATCATCCTGGGAAACCATCCCTAACATAAGCGCACTTGAATATGTATTCAAGGTGCTATATGTATAGTAATGTTTTCCTCGAAGAGCGCACTTATGCAAACTTCGTTTGCAAGTACGATTGGGGAGTCCCCAATACCCCGACAACCGTATCCACGGTTGTATTTCACTACGTGAAAATTTAAAAGCGAAAAACAGGCATGGCGATTTACCACTTTTCAGTCAAAACCGTAGCACGATCAGCAGGGCGTTCCGCCACTGCTGCAATCGCCTATCGGGCCGGTGAAAAGATCTATTGTGAACGTGAAGGCCGAGAACATGACTACAGCCGAAAAACCGGTGTGGAATATAAAGAAATTTATTTACCCAAAGACGCACCAGAGCATTTAAAAAACCGGGAAAGACTCTGGAATGAAGTAGAACAACGAGAAACCCGAAAAAACTCGACAGTTGCGCGGGAATTTGAAATCGCTTTTCCAAATGAATTAAATCAGGAACAACGCCTGGCCATGCTCGAAGAATTATGTGCCAGCATCGTGGAAAGACATCAGGTAGCAGTCGATGCCTGTATTCATGCACCGCATACCGGATCCGGCAGTGATGAGCGCAATTATCACGCCCATATCCTAATGAGCACACGTAAACTTACGCCAGAAGGTTTTACAGAGAAAACCCGGGAACTCGATCAGAAACACAGTGGAGAAATCGATCACTGGCGTGAACACTTTGCCGATATCTGCAATGTGCACCTGGATCTGGCCGGATCCACAGCCCGGGTCGACCACCGCAGCTACAAAGACCAGGAGAATGGCCTGGAAGCCACCCTGCACGAAGGACCGAAAGTCACCGAACTACGTAGAAGAGGCATCGAAACCGAAATCAGCCGAAGCAATGATGAAATCAAACAGAGAAATCAGGCTCAGTTGCAATACGACAAAAATATGGACGTTCTAATTGCTGAAAATGAGATAAAACTCAGCACATTGAAAACAGAACAGCAGATCCAAATCAAGAATAGCGCTAAAACGCCACCAATTGACGAAAAATCCCTGTTTGAGGAAAAACAGAGGGAAACCCTTGGCAAAGTGCTAAAACGCGAAATCAGCGCAAAAGACGCGAATCTAGACCTGGATTTCATGCAGCAGCATCTAGAGAAGGCCGAAATAACCCTGACCAAGCACCACAAACATCAAAACGAGTTCAATCAGCAGCTTGCCCAGGAGATCGTGAAAAGCGGACTCAAGCAAAGTCATGACAAATTGCAAAGCCTGGTCGATCAACACAACGAATTAACCCAGAACAAACCCTTACTGTTTGGAAAAAAAGCCTGGGAAGCCCAACGTGATGAGATCTACCAGGAACACAAAAAGCTGAAAGGTCAGCATGAACACCAGAAAAAACATGGTGTGAAGGATTTATTGGAGAATAAAAAGTTCAAAGAACATGCCTGGAAGCAGTACCAACAACAACATCCGGCCAAAGCCAAGCAATACCAGACTCTATACCCATCCTATCAAGTCATTAAAAAATGTGTGGATGAGATCAAAGCAGAACAACAGATGAAACTCAGACAAGAACAACAGCTCAAAGCACAGCAACATGCGCCTAAAATGAAATCTCGTGGCATGAGTCGATAAACAGAGCGAGTGTCTACGAGCGAACTGAAAAAATTCGCCCCTTTCTTTCCCTGATTACAAGCTCCCTATCCATCCATCACCTGCATGGCAGAGCATCCCGCATGGGTGCGAACTTTCCAAATTGGCTTCCCAAACCGAGCGAAGTGAGTAAAAAAGCTCATGAGCGAAGCGAATTCCGAGCTGCTTTTGCTTTTTCTTAAATTCACGAGAATATGAACCAAAAATTGCCCCGACGAATCGAGCGAAAGCGAGATTCAATAGAGTTTGAGCGAAGCGAAAACCAAGGGCAATTTTTCATGAAATATGCTTTTAATTATTTTTAAGCTTTTAAATGCTTTTAGATAGCCTGTAAACCTGAATTTATAAGGCTTTGAGAGATTATAAAACGAGGTTTACCTTGCATTAAAACGAGGTTTACCTTGCATTAAAACGAGGTTTACCTTGCATTAAAACGAGGTTTACCTTGCATTAAGCGAGTTGATAATATAACCTCGTCTTATTGACTTAAAAATATAAATTTTTCATATGAAAACCGAACTAATTGTCAAAGATAACGCTTTAATTAATGCTAGTTATAACCTTGATCTAGTAGAACAACGATTAATTCTTTTAGCTATCGTTGAAGCCAGGGAATCAGGTAAAGGGATAAATGCTAATGATCCATTAACAGTTCATGCTGAAAGTTATATCAATCAATTTGGTGTACATCGAAATACTGCTTATCAAGCCTTAAAAGATGCTTGCGATGACCTATTTGCAAGACAATTCAGTTATCAAAGTCTTAGTGAAAAAGGTAATGTCATTAATCACAAGTCAAGATGGGTAAGCGAGGTTGCTTATATTGATAATGAGGCTGTCGTTAGACTTATTTTTGCTCCAGCTATTGTGCCTTTAATAACTCGATTAGAAGAACAATTTACAAAGTATGAGATACAGCAAATAAGCAATTTAACGAGTGCTTATGCTGTTCGCTTATATGAAATATTGATTGCGTGGCGTAGTACCGGAAAAACGCCTCTTATAACTATCTACGATTTCAGACAAAAAATAGGTGTACTCGAGACTGAATACAAAAGGATGTACGATTTTAAGAAATATGTTTTAGACATTGCATTAAAGCAAGTAAATGAACATACCGATATTAATGTCAAAGTTGAACAACATAAAACCGGCAGATCCATTACGGGCTTTTCATTTAGCTTCAAACAGAAAAAGTCAGCAACAAATACAGCCAATGACATTAGTCAGGACAAAGAGCTAAAAATCAATTTGACTGATGCACAACGATATTTATTTGCTAGTAAATTATCAGAACTTCCTGAGATGGCTAAACTTTCACAAGGTAATGAAAGCTATGAACAGTTTGCTGCTCGGATTGTAACCATGCTGCAAGAGCCAAATAAATTAAAAGAATTTATGCCATTACTTCGAAAAGTCGGCTTTCAATGAATGATGTCAATTGACATAGTAAAGTTAACAATCAACTATTAACACTATTTGAAAACTGGTTTACATAATGAAAAAACTGTCAGTTTCAGAACTAGCGAAATTATATGGATATTCAAGACAAGCTGTATATGCCCATATAAAGAAAGGAAATTTATCAAAAGGATCGGATGGATTAATTGACTTTTCAGAAGCCTTGAGAGTTTTTGGGGAACCACAAAAAAGCAATTCTAGTGTCAACCAAAGTCAATCAACTAGTAGGCATAACTTAACAGAAGTTGACTTGCTAAAACGTCAAGTTGACATGCTGGAAAAACAATTAAATCAGGCAATACAGAGAGAAAATCAATCATTAGAACGTGAATCGTTTTATCAAGAACAGATTGAGGCCATGCAGCGCTTACTGGAAGCTCCAAAAGCCAATATGACTACGTTTACCGATCATGGATCTGAACAGGATATAGCAACAGATTCTCGGCCACAGACTGAATCGAACTATGACGGATTGACTACTCCAGAGAACAAACGCATCCCTGTTCCAGAACATATTGAGCCTACACCTAAAAAGAGGGGCTTCCTGAGTCGTTTTTTCCTTCCTTACGGTTAACCAGGACTCCACTTTTTTGATGAGCCAATTTCAGTGCAAGCACATGAAATAATGACTCCTCAAAAAACCGGATGAGGTTTATTAAAACTGAACAAAACCGTGGAACATTGCTTAAATAGTAAGCGTGGAACATGAAAAATCATTAAAAAAGCCCAACTGAGTGCAGTTGGGCTTTTTTGTATACGATAAGACTATGATTTATATAGAATAAAAAAGAGCATTTCGTATAAGGTGTATTATGTTAATTTTAGAGATTCTACATAAATGTAGAGTCTCCTTCACTTAGATTCTGGCATGTGTTCCATACTTATCAATCATGATAGAGCTAGCTTCATTTAAGCCACGCACAGTGACATTCACACCATTCTTTTGAAATTTATTTACAACAGAATCAAGCATGGCGACTGATGTTACGTCCCAAATGTGAGAATGGGTCAAATCAATAATCACATCCTTTACATCCTCTTTAAAGTCAAAACCTTGCATGAATTTTTCAGAAGAACTAAAGAAGATCTGACCTCTCAAATCATACAAACGGGCCGTTCCCTCAAAAGAAGCTGTCACCTGGATATCATTTTCAAGTTTATTCGCCAAGAACAAGGCTGAAAGCAATACGCCCGTTAATACACCTAGAGCCAAGTTATGCGTAGCAACAACTACAATCACTGTCGCAATCATGACGATATTACTACTCTTAGGATTATCTTTTAACTGAGTGACAGAACTCCATTCAAAAGTACTAATAGAGACCATGATCATCACCGCTACCAATGCAGCCATTGGAATCACTTTGAGCCAGTCACTAATAAATACAACCAGAATAAGAAGAAAAATACCCGCAGAGAATGTTGATAAGCGTGTAAGGCCGCCTGATTTTACGTTAATCATAGATTGACCAATCATGGCACAACCGGCCATGCCACCCATAAAGCCAGAAGCAATATTCGCAATCCCTTGTCCCTTACATTCCTGATATTTATCACTTGGCGTATCTGTCATTTCATCCACGATGGTTGCTGTCATCATCGATTCAAGTAAACCTACAGCCGCCAGTGCTACCGAGTAAGGCAAAATAATCATCAATGTTTCAATATTCAAAGGAATATTTGGAATCAAAAACATTGGAAGTGTGTCAGGTAAAGACCCCATATCACCCACAGTCCGTACATCAATTCCTAAAGCGATTGCCAGTAATGTGATCGCAATGATGCAGACAAGTGGAGAGGGGAGTAATTTTCCTAATTTGGGAACCAAAGGAAAGAGATAAATAATCGCCAGACCTAAAGCAACCAGAGCATATACATGCCAGGTCACATTAATCAGTTCTGGTAACTGAGCCATGAAAATTAAGATCGCTAACGCATTTACGAATCCAATAACTACAGATTTAGATACGAACCGCATTAACTTGGCGAGCTTTAAATAGCCTGCCAATATCTGAATTATGCCTGTCAGAATTGTTGCTGCCAGCAGATATTCAAGCCCATGCTCTTTGACCAATGTGACCATAAGCAGTGCCATAGCCCCTGTAGCAGCTGAAATCATTGCTGGACGACCACCTACGAAAGAAATCACGACAGCAATACAGAAGGATGCGTATAGACCGACTTTAGGATCTACACCTGCAATAATTGAAAATGCGATGGCTTCAGGGATGAGTGCAAGACCGACGACTAATCCGGCAAGTACATCCCCACGGATGTTAGAGAACCACTGTTCTCGGACATTAGATAACATAAACATAGCCTGTTTTTTAATTTTTCAGATAGGCCAGTGATGTGATATATACAACACACAAGCGACTACACCACATCACTAGACAGTGATGAGTTATTTACAGATTTAAGAGGGTAAATAAACTTAAGGTGGCGTAAGCGTCATAAGATGGAGGAACTTTTTAGAGTAAAAAATCAGGACAAGGGTAACAGCTAGGTACTTTTTTATAAAGCCTGGATGTTATACCAAGCTTTGTTTAATCGGTATTTTATGAAGCTTTTAGCTCCCCAAGTAATTGACCTATTTCCAAACGTGTATAGCCACGTTCTTTAAAGATCAAAACAATAGCCTGTTTATAATCTTCAGAAGTGGCCGTTTTATATTTATTAATTAATTGCAGCTCAGCATTAAGCTGAAGGTCATTTTTGATGGTCAATACTTCTGCAGAGACTTTATTAAAAATCTTGAAATTAAACATACAGGTGCTCTTTATCAATATTGTAGCGGCCCGACTACAACAAACACCTGCCTCAGCTTAGCTGGACACCCTTTCCAAAAAGATTATAGAAAAAATGAAAAGTTTCAAGTTTTACTAAACTAAAGATAAAAAAGTATCAAACTTACGTATTTTAATAATAGAAGGTTGTTGAATTAGCTAATCAATTTTTAAATAATAGTACTCAAAGGAGATGGCTATCCTCCTTACACAAACCGCCAATTCTGGCTGATGATACCTACGTTTCCCTCAAGCAGGGTACGTAGTCGCGTGCTCTGCTTTTACAAAATGGAGCTACGCTATGTTTTCCCGTCATAAAGTTCTTTATTTATATATCTTTTGCTGCTCATAACTAGGAGCAGACATGTATCTTTCTCTTTTATCAATTGCTCTCGGTTCTGTAATCGGTGCCTGGCTTCGTTGGGGCATAAGTCTAAGATTTAATAGCGTATTTGAAAATATTCCTTTCGGGACAGTGATTGTTAACTTAATCGGTGCTTTTATTATTGGATTAGCTGTATCATTTTTTTCAAATAGCTCAATAAGCCCTAATTATAAGTTATTCGTTGTGACAGGCTTCTGCGGTGCTTTAACGACCTTTTCAACATTTTCAGTTGAAATTGTTGCGTTGCTACAAGCTTCAAAGTTTGAATATGCTATCTCAACAATAGCCATCCATGTAATAGGTTCATTAATCTTTACAGTACTAGGAATACTTTCCTATCAATTTTTCACTAATCATTAATAATCTAAATATTAGAAGGTAAAACAATGACTTTTAAAAATGTTAAAGCAGGTACTAATCCACCAGATGACTTTAATAGCATCATCGAAATCCCGGCAAATGCTAAACCCATCAAGTATGAAGTGAATAAAGAATATGATGCTTTATTGGTTGATCGCTTTCTAAGTACAGCAATGTCATATCCGTACAATTACGGTTATATTCCTCAAACATTAAGCGAGGATGGTGATCCCTTAGATGTATTTGTAATAGCTCCCCATGCGGTTGCTGTAGGATCAGTAATTCGCAGCAGACCTGTCGGAGTCATGTATATGGAAGATGAAGCCGGTATTGATGCAAAGATCATTGCTGTACCTCATTCTAAGCTCACACCTCTATATAACAATGTTGAAGATCTGAGCGACCTCCCTCAGCTTCAATTAGATCAAATGAAACATTTCTTTGAACATTATAAAGACTTGGAAAAAGGTAAATGGATGAAATTTAATGGTTGGGGTAATGTAGAAGAAGCCAGACAGGAGATTCTAAAATCTATCCAAGCATACAAATAATTTAGATAAAAGGGACCCAAATCTGAGGTCCCTTTTTATGCTATTTAACATAATGGCGGTTATACGAAGTACACTTGTATATTAACTTAAATATCAATTACTTAAAAAATTAATCCTGATCATAAAAACCGCAAAAAGCCGATTTTGAAACAAGTTGGCTTTTTTATGAGCGGTTTTGATACTTCTTGCCAATAAAATTGTTTAAAAAATAGTCAATTTTGCGATTTTTTAAATTTTATCAATGCTTGAATGCTTAAAATTATCCACATTTTTTGTGGATAAAATTTAGGCTATTTTGTACGCTTTAGCTCACATCAATCTCGGCCCTTTGCGGCTATCCGGCATACTGGAATTTTCTTATGATGGGTACATAGAGAACAGGATGTTCCAAATAACAAGAATAAGAAAGATCGCACCAGGAACGTGAGGTAAGACAGGAGTCATACCTAGCAACCCAATATGAAAAACCCCGGCAGGATGCCGGGGTTTTTTATTATCTAAACTTTTTAAATTAGGGTTGGATGGGCATCCAGAATGCGAATTAGAGTCGCTGCAGGGCCAGTCGGATAGCGACGACCTTGCTCCCAGTTTTGCAGGGTTCTCGCGCTGATATGCAAACGTGCAGCAAATTCTGCCTGGGTTAAGCCAGTTTTCTCACGTACTTCCTTAATATCCGGCAATTCAAGCTCTGTGACTCGACTTGCCTTTATCTCATTACGTTTGATAGCACCAGCTTCTTTAATTGAAGCAACCAGGTCATCAAATAAGCTGTTATCCATGAAATTGCTCCTTCACTAATTGACGCAGGATCGAGGTCTCTTTATCAGTCAGATTGTCTTTCACAGACTTTGGATAAGCTACCAAGAAAAAGATCTGATCATCTTCTGTGACCCAATAGTAGATCACACGGATACCGCCACTTTTACCCTTGTTACCTTGAGCACAACGTACTTTACGAATACCTCCGCCATTCTTGATTAAGTCGCCCTTATCAGGCTGTACCAAGAGATCTTGCTGGAGCTGACGATACTCTTTATCACTCACAAGTTCTTTGATTTGCTTGGTAAAAATACTGGTTTCAATGAATAACATAGGTTGAAGTACGTCAATGGCGTATAAGAATTTTAGCAGTTCTAAAACAAAAAGACGAGAACTATGAAATCTCGTTTTTGTGTAATCTGTATTATATTAATTTGAAATGAAACTTTATTATTATATTTTTAAGGGGAATAAATTATGAGTAATTATATAGACTGCTCATGTAACGGAGATAATGAAAATTGCTTTAGATGTTATGGCTCAGGACGAATTAATCTGAATGAATTAGACCCAATATTACCTATAAAAATTTTGCAAAATCCAAAATTGGAACTTGAAAAAAATTTCAATCATGAAACTTATGTAGTGACTAAAGATGAAAATGGAGAAATACAAAAAAAAATATTAGTTCAATGTAAAATTTGTGCAAATCAAATCGAAAAAGATATTTTCAAGGAGCATTTAATTACATGTAAAAAAAATAAAATTCCTCTAAAAAAACCTATATATAATGAAAAAAAAGAATTTTGGATAAAAAATAGAAGGGGAAAGCTAGTCTGTATCGTTATATGTAATATATGCAATAGAAGAGTGAATAAAGAAAATCTAAAAAAACATATGCTAAAAGTACACTTCCAAGTTAAACATTTAAATAAAAGTAGCCTACAAGTTTCTTCAGAACAATATGATGATGTTATTCAAGATAGAATGAATGACGATGCTACAAAATTATATGCACATTCCTATAGAGAGAATGGACGGTTTGGATCTCACCCAGAACATGATGATCATGAATAAGATTTCTACTAAGCTCTATAATATACTTTCTGTTCAATAATTTTTAACGTGGATGCCGCTCTACAAGGTTTTTTAGCCAATTTTAAGAAAGGCTTATTAGAAGAATTTATCAATTTTTTAGACGTATGGTTTCTGAGTTAGAAAGTCGCTGTATTGATTCTATCAAATTTTTCAGTAACTTCCGAATCCTAATGTTTCGCTTTATGGCAAAAAATAGAGTGAACTCGATAAAAAAATGAAACCCTCTAATTCTTGTTTTAATTATTTTTCTAACTAAGAATTAGAGGGTTAATTTCTTTACCTCTGGAGTTTTATAATTATTGTTATAAAATTTATTAAATCACTTATTGCTCAAATAATCCTCACAATCTGATCATTTACTCATGGATAAGTGTGATGGAAATCACAAAAACGATCAGATCTAAAAATCACACAATTACACTATTTATGATGAGCGAATTGCTCTTTTAATTTTCTGATCAGTCTTGTATTGCGACAAAGCATAGACCGCCCAGATGGCAGCCGGGATCCAACCTAAAACTGTAATCTGAAGTAGCAAACAAATGATGCCTGCAAATGGTCGTCCTATGGTGAAAAACAGCAGCCATGGAAAAATTAAAGCAATTAGCAATCTCATTTCAAATTCCTATGTATCTTTTCAAAAAATTAATAATTAACTGCCGGCAGATCAAACAGCTTACGATCTCTTTCATCCGTTAAATACTTATCCATCTGAGCAATTAATTTAGCTCTGGCTTGTTCATCATCTTCTGTGATTTTTAACATGCAGGATCCGATTAAAATCTTACGTCTGGTATCGTCCTTTCTTGCCTGTTCTTTCTCTTTGGCTCGTTCTCTTGCTACTGCTGCCTGTCTTTGAGCCTTTAACTGCTTTAGCTTTTCTTCCTGTGCCTTGATTTTGCTGTCTAGTGTTTCAGTAACGCTCATTAATCCAATACCATCATCCTGGGAAACCATCCCTAACATAAGCGCACTTGAATATGTATTCAAGGTGCTATATGTATAGTAATGTTTTCCTCGAAGAGCGCACTTATGCAAACTTCGTTTGCAAGTACGATTGGGGAGTCCCCAATACCCCGACAACCGTATCCACGGTTGTATTTCACTACGTGAAAATTTAAAAGCGAAAAACAGGCATGGCGATTTACCACTTTTCAGTCAAAACCGTAGCACGATCAGCAGGGCGTTCCGCCACTGCTGCAATCGCCTATCGGGCCGGTGAAAAGATCTATTGTGAACGTGAAGGCCGAGAACATGACTACAGCCGAAAAACCGGTGTGGAATATAAAGAAATTTATTTACCCAAAGACGCACCAGAGCATTTAAAAAACCGGGAAAGACTCTGGAATGAAGTAGAACAACGAGAAACCCGAAAAAACTCGACAGTTGCGCGGGAATTTGAAATCGCTTTTCCAAATGAATTAAATCAGGAACAACGCCTGGCCATGCTCGAAGAATTATGTGCCAGCATCGTGGAAAGACATCAGGTAGCAGTCGATGCCTGTATTCATGCACCGCATACCGGATCCGGCAGTGATGAGCGCAATTATCACGCCCATATCCTAATGAGCACACGTAAACTTACGCCAGAAGGTTTTACAGAGAAAACCCGGGAACTCGATCAGAAACACAGTGGAGAAATCGATCACTGGCGTGAACACTTTGCCGATATCTGCAATGTGCACCTGGATCTGGCCGGATCCACAGCCCGGGTCGACCACCGCAGCTACAAAGACCAGGAGAATGGCCTGGAAGCCACCCTGCACGAAGGACCGAAAGTCACCGAACTACGTAGAAGAGGCATCGAAACCGAAATCAGCCGAAGCAATGATGAAATCAAACAGAGAAATCAGGCTCAGTTGCAATACGACAAAAATATGGACGTTCTAATTGCTGAAAATGAGATAAAACTCAGCACATTGAAAACAGAACAGCAGATCCAAATCAAGAATAGCGCTAAAACGCCACCAATTGACGAAAAATCCCTGTTTGAGGAAAAACAGAGGGAAACCCTTGGCAAAGTGCTAAAACGCGAAATCAGCGCAAAAGACGCGAATCTAGACCTGGATTTCATGCAGCAGCATCTAGAGAAGGCCGAAATAACCCTGACCAAGCACCACAAACATCAAAACGAGTTCAATCAGCAGCTTGCCCAGGAGATCGTGAAAAGCGGACTCAAGCAAAGTCATGACAAATTGCAAAGCCTGGTCGATCAACACAACGAATTAACCCAGAACAAACCCTTACTGTTTGGAAAAAAAGCCTGGGAAGCCCAACGTGATGAGATCTACCAGGAACACAAAAAGCTGAAAGGTCAGCATGAACACCAGAAAAAACATGGTGTGAAGGATTTATTGGAGAATAAAAAGTTCAAAGAACATGCCTGGAAGCAGTACCAACAACAACATCCGGCCAAAGCCAAGCAATACCAGACTCTATACCCATCCTATCAAGTCATTAAAAAATGTGTGGATGAGATCAAAGCAGAACAACAGATGAAACTCAGACAAGAACAACAGCTCAAAGCACAGCAACATGCGCCTAAAATGAAATCTCGTGGCATGAGTCGATAAACAGAGCGAGTGTCTACGAGCGAACTGAAAAAATTCGCCCCTTTCTTTCCCTGATTACAAGCTCCCTATCCATCCATCACCTGCATGGCAGAGCATCCCGCATGGGTGCGAACTTTCCAAATTGGCTTCCCAAACCGAGCGAAGTGAGTAAAAAAGCTCATGAGCGAAGCGAATTCCGAGCTGCTTTTGCTTTTTCTTAAATTCACGAGAATATGAACCAAAAATTGCCCCGACGAATCGAGCGAAAGCGAGATTCAATAGAGTTTGAGCGAAGCGAAAACCAAGGGCAATTTTTCATGAAATATGCTTTTAATTATTTTTAAGCTTTTAAATGCTTTTAGATAGCCTGTAAACCTGAATTTATAAGGCTTTGAGAGATTATAAAACGAGGTTTACCTTGCATTAAAACGAGGTTTACCTTGCATTAAAACGAGGTTTACCTTGCATTAAAACGAGGTTTACCTTGCATTAAGCGAGTTGATAATATAACCTCGTCTTATTGACTTAAAAATATAAATTTTTCATATGAAAACCGAACTAATTGTCAAAGATAACGCTTTAATTAATGCTAGTTATAACCTTGATCTAGTAGAACAACGATTAATTCTTTTAGCTATCGTTGAAGCCAGGGAATCAGGTAAAGGGATAAATGCTAATGATCCATTAACAGTTCATGCTGA
>NZ_CP077374.1 GCF_019048525.1 Acinetobacter lwoffii
ATGGGAGCTGATTTAGGGAGTTCGGGTTCACTAGGCTCTTGGATCTTTGGTTTGGGTGCTTCCAGTAGACGTTGCATCATCTCAATTTGATTTTGATAAAAGGATTCACGCTCTTTTGCATCATCAAGTTGATTTTTCAGCATGTCTATCTGTTGCCTAAGTAGTAAAACTTCTGCCGAATTTGGACTGTCTATTTTTACAGACTCTTTTACATCTAGTTTTTTTGAAGGTTCACCAAAAACACGGATAGCCTCGGCTAGATCAATTTTATTATCAGAATTTTTACTTAAAATTCCTTTCTTTATGTTGTTGTAAATCGTTTGTCTATTGATATTGTAAAGCTTAGAAAGCTCAAGAACTGTAAGGCTTTTCATGTTGTAAATCTATGCCTAACTCTGTCAAAAGTTGTTGTCTATTAGACTGCCTAATAGACAAATGATCAAGTATAAATTTTAGGCAGCTTGATAGCCAACTTTTTGAAGATAAGGGAATAATTCTTGGAATTTTTGAGAATCTTGAAGCATTTCTGCAATGCGCACAGCAAATTGCTGGTAGCTTTCGGTGCCTTCTGAATATCGCCCCATCTCAGGTAATTCAGAAAGTTTGTTGGCAAAGAGATGACGTTGTTTATCACTCATTTTGGAGAAAAGAGCTAATGTATCCGTTCCCTTAATTACTTTGTCAGAGTTGGTTTTTTTCTGCTTAAAACTGAAAGAAAAACCGGAAATTGAACGTCCTTTTTTATGTTGTTCATATTTAGCCGTTATATCGGTTAACTCATTTACTTGCTTGAGGGCAAACTCTAAAACATACGTTTTAAAATTACTCATTGTTTTGTATTGATGAGCTTCGACACCAAGTTGTTGTCTAAAGATCGATAGATCAAAAATTGGCGTTTTACCGGCAGATCTCCATTGAATTAATAACTCGTATAACCGAATAGCATAAGAGCTAGTTAATCTCGAAACCTGCTCCAATTCATATTTAGTAAAGTTTTCTTCCAGTCGAGTTATGAGTGGAACAATGTCTTGCGTGAAACGTAGGAAAACGATCCCGGATTGAGGTTCATATCCAATTTTATCGACCCAACGACAGTGAAAGCTACGATCCTTACCAGTCTTAGGATTAATGTCATGATACGTGACATAGCGATCAAATAAGCTTTTAGATGCATCCCGAAGCACGGTATAAGCAGTGTGTTTCTCGACATTAAAGGTATTGATATAACTACTTGCATGTACTTCTAAAAGGCTATTTTCAGTTATCCCATGCCCTGTTTCTCGAGCTTCAGCAATGGCTAATAGGATCAGCCTTTGTTCAACTGTATCTAGGGTATAGCTAGCTTGAATTAAAGCATTATCCTTTACGATTAATTCACTCATTTCTAATAATAAATTTATAATTAAACTAGGTCGTACAATAGACTATTTTAATTGATTTGTAAATCATCTTGATTTGAGGTCGATAAACCTAGTTTTAAGGTCGATAAACCTAGTTTTATGGGTCGATAAACCTAGTTTTATGGGTCGATAAACCTAGTTTTATGGGTCGATAAACCTAGTTTTATTGGCTCTGAAACCCTTGTGTATAAAGGATTACAGCTTACTTAAAAGCATTTAAAAGATTAAAAATAATTAAAAGCCTAAAGTATGAAAAATTGCCCTTGGTTTTCGCTTCGCTCAAACTCTATTGAATCTCGCTTTCGCTCGATTCGTCGGGGCAATTTTTGGTTCATATTTTCGTGACTTTTAGAAAAGCAAAAGCAAGATCAAAAGCAGCTCGGAATTCGCTTCGCTCATGAGCTTTTTTCTCGCTACGCTCGGTTTGGGATAAAACTTGGGAAGTTCGCACCCATTCGGGATGCTCTGTAGGGTAGGTGATTAATGGATAGGGAGCTTGTAATCAAGGAAAGGAAAGGGCAAATTTTCTCAGTTCGCTCGTAGACACTCGCTCTGTTTAGCGACTCATGCCACGAGATTTCATTTTAGGCGCATGTTGCTGTGCTTTGAGCTGTTGTTCCTGTCTGAGTTTCATCTGTTGTTCTGCTTTGATCTCATCCACACATTTTTTAATGACTTGATAGGATGGGTATAGAGTCTGGTATTGCTTGGCTTTGGCTGGATGTTGTTGTTGGTACTGCTTCCAGGCATGTTCTTTAAACTTTTCATTCTCCAATAAATCCTTCACACCATGTTTTTTCTGGTGTTCATGCTGACCTTTCAGCTTTTTGTGTTCCTGGTAGATCTCATCACGTTGGGCTTCCCAGGCTTTTTTTCCAAACAGTAAGGGTTTGTTCTGGGTTAATTCGTTGTGTTGATCGACCAGGCTTTGCAATTTGTCATGACTTTGCTTGAGTCCGCTTTTCACGATCTCCTGGGCAAGCTGCTGATTGAACTCGTTTTGATGTTTGTGGTGCTTGGTCAGGTTTATTTCGGCTTGTTTGAGATTGCGCTGCATAAAATCCAGGTCTAGATTCGCGTCTTTTGCGCTGATTTCGCGATTTAGCACTTTACCAAGGGTTTCTCTCTGTTTTTCCTCAAACAGGGCTTTTTCGTCAATTGGTGGCGTTTTAGCGCTATTCTTGATTTGGATCTGCTGTTCTGTTTTCAGTGTGCTGAGTTTTATCTCATTTTCAGCAATTAGAACGTCCATATTTTTGTCGTATTGCAACTGAGCCTGATTTCTCTGTTTGATTTCATCATTGCTTCGGCTGATTTCGGTTTCGATGCCTCTTCTACGTAGTTCGGTGACTTTCGGTCCTTCGTGCAGGGTGGCTTCCAGGCCATTCTCCTGGTCTTTGTAGCTGCGGTGGTCGACCCGGGCTGTGGATCCGGCCAGATTCAGGTGCACATTGCAGATATCGGCAAAGTGTTCACGCCAGTGATCGATTTCTCCACTGTGTTTCTGATCGAGTTCCCGGGTTTTCTCTGTAAAACCTTCTGGCGTAAGTTTACGTGTGCTCATTAGGATATGGGCGTGATAATTGCGCTCATCACTGCCGGATCCGGTATGCGGTGCATGAATACAGGCATCGACTGCTACCTGATGTCTTTCCACGATGCTGGCACATAATTCTTCGAGCATGGCCAGACGTTGTTCCTGGTTCAGTTCACTTGGAAAGGCAATTTCAAATTCCCTGGCTACAGTCGAGTTTTTTCGGGTTTCCCGTTGTTCAACTTCGTTCCAGAGTTTTTCTCGATTCTTTAAATGCTCTGGTGCGCCTTCTGGTAAATAAATTTCTTTGTATTCCACACCGGTTTTTCGGCTGTAGTCATGTTCTCGGCCTTCACGTTTGCAATAGATCTTTTCACCGGCCCGATAAGCAATCGCAGCAGTGGCGGAACGCCCTGCTGATCGTGCTACGGTTTTGACTGAAAAGTGGTAAATCGCCATGCCTGTTTTTCGCTTTTAAATTTTCACGTAGTGAAATACAACCGTGAATACGGTTGTCGGGGTATTGGGGAGACCCCAATCGTACTTGCAAACGAAGTTTGCATAAGTGCGCTCTTCGAGGAAAACATTACTATACATATAGCACCTTGAATGCATATTCAAGTGCGCTTATGTTAGGAATGGTTTCCCAGGATGATGGTATTGGATTAATGAGTGTTACTGAAACTTTAGACAGCAAGATTAAGGCACAGGAAGAGAAGCTAAAACAGCTTAAGGCTCAAAGACAGGCAGCATTAGCAAGAGAACGTGCCAAAGAGAAAGAGCAGGCACGAAAGGATGATACCAGACGTAAAAGTTTAATCGGATCCTGCATGTTGAAAATCACTGAAGATGATGAACAAGCCAGAGCAAAATTGATTGCACAGATGGATAAGTATTTAATAGATGAGCGTGATCGTAAGCTTTTTAATTTATAAATTTTGAGAGATGAGTTGTGGAAGATCCAACACTTGATGAGTTAATACAGAAAACAAAACTATTCTTTGAACATCACTGGAATGCAGATCTATTAGGAGAGCCTCCTGAATGGTCATCAGTACATTTTAATTTTGGGAAAATTCCTAATTACGATAAACAAGGTGTATATGCTTTTATCAAAGGGGATTTAGTGACTTATATTGGTGTTGGGACTTCTAGAGGTGCTGGTCGTTATCGTGGTAATGGCTTAAGCGCCAGGGTAATGAAATATTGCCGATGGAATGAAGATAAAACTGAATATATTGCGATAAATCCAAGACTGAAAGATGCCGGATCCATCATTACGATAGGCTTTGAACGTGATAGGGCTTATTTAGCAAATGCTCTAGAGGTTTTTCTTATCTCTAAACTCCATCCTGTCCACAATGTGGTTAAAGTTGGTATGTAATTTCGCATAAGAGATTTTATGTTAAATAAAAATCTATCTTATAGATGCTATTAATAAATTGAAGTTTTACTTATCCAGTAATTAATCATATATCTATGAATTTTTTATAAATTATTTCAATGCATAAATATAATATTGGCAATGTTATAATAAATCCAGCTTTTAAATAATCTATAAATTCTAGATAGTTCCAATCCAATTCTAACGGGTTGAAAACGTAAATAATAAAACTAGACAATAAAACCCAAATAGATGAATAAAAAAGCTTTTTTCTATACGTATGAATTAAATATTTTATTTTGATGAAATCTATTTTTTTCCAAAAAATAAATGAAAGTATAATGAAGATAAATATATATATGATTGGTTTTAAACTATATATATCTGATAATATTGAAAAAAAACCCAATAAAAAAAATAAAACTATAGGTATCCAAAGAATTGAGAAGCAACCATGTATTGTTGATAAGATGTTTTTATCTTTCATTTGTGAAAGATTATCTTCTAACCTCTTTTTAACTATTTCTTCTCTGGTAGCGAGTAAGCTATCGAAAATATTAATTATGATTGGTGGAGGTAGGTTTTTTAGGTACTCATTTTTCTTAGGAATAGATGAAAATTTTTGAAATACTGGTTTTAACTTTAATGAAGGAGCATCTCCCCTAGCCAAGTAGGCTAACCATGCTTTCTCCACGATTTCTAAATGATTTGTATCAAGTTCTTGAAGTGAGTGTTCTAATTTCAGCCATTCTGAAATAATTCTCCAATCGATTTTTATAGATTCAGGTATTTCTTTATCTAACTTTATTTGGTTATTAGCGATTTTTTGGAGATTTTTTATAAACATTACACCAAAAAATTTGATGGATTCAAAATCGTCAATATTGATATTTTCAGGATTTTTCATAAGATTTCTTTAAATTAACATAATGGGCATTATGCGAAGTTCACACAAAAATGGGAGTATAAACTCCCATTTTTATTGATGATTTTTTAATTCTTTCAGCATAGCATCTCGCAGAATCTCATTCATCCGGGTTTGATAGCCTTTACCTTGAGCTTTAAACCATGCAAGTACATCAGCATCTAAACGAATGGAGGTCTGTTGCTTCACTGGGCGATAGAATTGATTATGGCGTACAGCATTGCTCCAGTCTGTAATTTCAGGAATATCTGATAAATCTAGCTGATCATCAGGAACCGTCCCCTTCGTAAGCAAGCGTTCGATTTCAGCATCTTGCTTCTCACTAAATTTTTCATTTAGTTCTTTGCGTGAGTATCTAACCGTGCTCATATTTATCGCGCTCCGCCTTAGTGACTTGTCTTGCACTAATGATTCGTATGATTTCACAGTCATCTTCATCAAAGATGGTGTGAGCTACTAATAGCATTAGTACGCCTTTTACTCTTCCAATGGTTTGCCAACGTTCTTCACCATCAGTATGTCTGTCCTGGATTGATATCCTTAATGGATCATCAAAGACAAGGCTTGCAGTTTCGAAAGAGATATCATGCTTTTTCTGATTCTTTCGATTCTTTGCCTCATCCCATTCGAAATATTGTTCCATAAAAAACATTCAAATTCGTATATACAATAATGTATCACAAAATTGTATCACTCAAGTTGAAAAGCGTAATTCTTAGTCAAATTTATTGGCAAAACATATCAAAACCGCTCATAAAAAAGCCGACTTGTTTCAAAATCGGCTTTTTGGTCATTTTAGAATTTTTCTGATTTGAATAAGTAACTGATATTCCAATTAATATACAAGTGTACTTCGTATAACCGCCATTATGTTAAATGGAGGAGAGGAACTTTTTTAAATCGTCCTATATACTTTACTAAAATTACTTATAAACAATATGCGGAATTTTATTATGTTAAAAAAAACTTTCTATGGCTTAAGTATCTTAACCCTCATTTCTATAACAGCTCATGCTGAAACAACTTATCGTACGGATAGTTTTGGTAATACACGTGCTACTGATTCTTATGGTAATACGACGACTTATCGCACAGATAGCTTTGGTAATACGCGTGGTAGTGATGGTTCTAATATGCGTACAGACAGCTTTGGTAATACACGTGCTACTGATTCTTATGGTAATACGACGACTTATCGTACAGATAGCTTTGGTAATACGCGTGGTAATGATGGTTCTAATATGCGTACAGACAGCTTTGGCAATACGCGTATTACAGACTCTAATGGTAATACACAAACGTGCAGAAAGGATTCCTTTGGAACCACTCGATGTAACTAATTCAAAATTTAATTTTCTCTAAAATTAACATACTACACGTTATATTAAGTTGAAAAAGGGAGCTTTAAGCTCCCTTTTTGACTAGTTTTTTTTAAATTGCTAAGCGTAAATTCAATGCTTTTACGACTTTAATAACAGTATCAAAGCTTGGATTTACATCGCCAGAAAGTGCTTTATAAAGACTTTCTCGGCCTAAACCAGTGTCTCTTGATAATTGAGCCATTCCCTTAGCTTTTGCAATATTACCTAAAGCTTTTGCAATGAATGCCGCATCACCATTAGATTCATCGATACAGGCTTGTAGGTAAGCTTGCATATCTTCTTCTGTTTTAAGGTGTTCAGCACTGTCCCATTTACGAAGTTTGATAGCCATTTACAGCTCCTCCTCTAAATCTTGTGCTAATTGTAGAGCAAGTTTTATATCTTTACTTTGCGTAGACTTGTCTCCGCCTGCTAAAAGAATAACAACCCTTTGCCCTTGCTTACAGTAATAGATCCTGTAGCCAGGTCCAAAGAAGAAACGTAATTCAGAGACACCTTCACCGACTGGTTCAGTATCTCCAAAGTTTCCATCTTCAACTCGATCAATTCGGACTTGTATGCGTCTTTTTGCCTGCTGGTCTTTTAACTTGGTAAACCAGTCATCAAAGACTTCAGTGGTATATATTGAGTACATAAGAATAATGTATCCTAAGGGATACACTTATGCAAGAGATAAACTTGAATATATGGGGCTACAAAAAAATCGTATGACAACCATTATCTTAAATGGCTGTATGGATATTTTACCTTTTTTTCAAACTAGTAGTTAAAATCATTTCAAAATCTAAACTTATAAGGTATTTAAAGTGCAAAGCCTTTTTTCTAAAATATTTCTACTAAATATCTTCATAATGGTAGGTGGCGTTGCGCACGCTATCGAAGTCAAACCATTCAAATCTATAAAAAATGATGATGGTTATCCAGAAGATATTGATCTATATAAAATAACAAATAAATACAGTTATTTATATATAAAACAATACCCATTTTATATTGAGAACAGTAATAGTAATGCTGGTTTTATTAGTGAGATAGATCCACAATGTGAAATCTTAGAAAAGATATATAAACAACAGCAGACTACTTATATTGTAACAAGTACATGTGGCTCATGGTTTGGCATGAGTAGTGCAGAAAGCCATTATGTTATATATGAGTTTAACGATGTATCAAAATTAATTAAATCTGAAACTATTAAATTTAAAGAGTCATTAGATATTACGATCTCGGAGCTGAATTCAGGTATAAAAATAGCATCAAGTCCAAGTCCAAAAACTGGGAAAAAATATAATTATGAATATAAAAATGGGAGCTTATATGACTTCTCAACATCTATGAATAGAAATTTAGTTTCAAAAGAGAATGATAGACTATGTAAGGGATTCTATAATGTATTCATAAGGTACGAATATGAATACAAGCCAGATGTAAAAGTAAACAGTATCTATGATATAGGTACTGCTAATTACAGTTGGGCATCACATAAAATTAAATCTACACCACGATTAGAAGAAAAGTTCCTCAGCTTGCTAAAAGCAAAAACTCCAAAACAAAGAAAACAAATATCTTACGAGAATTTCAAAAAAGAATATTGTGATTAGATTAAGAATCAAAGATTAGAATCTTAAAGATTCACTAATAGAATTTTAAAAACCTTAAGCCTAAAAGAATTCGCAAATAAGACTAATGAGGTTTTTTAAAATTAACATAATACACGTTATACGAAATGCTCTTTTTTATTCTATATAAATCATAGTCTTATCGTATACAAAAAAGCCCAACTGCACTCAGTTGGGCTTTTTTAATGATTTTTCATGTTCCACGCTTACTATTTAAGCAATGTTCCACGGTTTTGTTCAGTTTTAATAAACCTCATCCGGTTTTTTGATGAGTCATTATTTCATGTGCTTGCACTGAAATTGGCTCATCAAAAAACTGGAGTCCTGGCTAACCATAAGGAAGGAAAAAACGGCTCAGGAAACCCCTTTTTTTAGGTTCAGGCTCAACGTGTTCTGGAACAGGGATACGTTTGTTCTCTGGAGTAGTTAATCTGTTCTCTTTTGGTGGAACTACTATCACCTCTTCCTTCATTTCTACA
>NZ_CP077375.1 GCF_019048525.1 Acinetobacter lwoffii
ACTGGATAAGCCTTTAATTGTAGGTACGTACAGCTAAACTTAAAAAATTGACAAATTAAAAAATAAAGAATATAAAAAAACTTGTGTGAACTAAACGCACATTTTCATATTAATTAAAAGGATAAAACTATGAAATTAACGAAAGATCAAGTAAAACTCATACGAGTTGGCGAAAGTATCGCAACAGTTCAATTAGTCTTATTTTAATTTTAAATAAGACTAATAGATAAAGATAGCCACTATTAACATAGTGGCTATCTATTTTAATAATAAATAGAAGAGTTTGATAATGTTTTATGGCTTAGAAAATATAATTGATTCTGAAGAATTCATTAGTGATATTTTTAATAAAAAATCAATTTTAAAAAAGAATTTTTCAAAATTACATGAAGTTTTTAATTTAATTGATTTTGATAAATATTTAATAACAATGGAAGGTAATTTACATAACGTTGTAAGAATTATTAAAGATCAAAAAGGAATATCAATACCAGCGAACGTGGATAATATTGAAACCCAACGTGATTTTGTATTAAGACAATTTAGTGAAGGTGCTACTTTAAAACTTGAAGATCTTGATTTTAGAAATACTGAAATAGCTAAAATGTGTAAAACATTAGAAAGTATTGTTGGTGGGGAGGTATTTGCTAAACCAATATTAACTGGAATAGGGAAAAAAAGTTTTAATATCCATTATGATATGCCTGATATTTTCGTTATTCAGCTTGAAGGAACAAAACATTGGAAAGTTTGGCCAAATCATGTAAAAAACCCTACTTATTCTATGCAAGAAGTATTAGTACAAGATAATCTTCCTGATCCGGAAATAGATATATTATTAGAACCAGGAGATATACTTTATATTCCAGGAGGAACACCACATATAGCTAGATGTGTAGATGATTATTCTCTTCATATGTCAATTGGTATGATTCCAATGAAAATTCATGATGTATTAGAAGGTTATATTAAAATGCTATCTCAACAATTACCTATATTAAGAGAAACAATATATCCTTTTTCATCAAATAGTAATTTAGAAGAAATTAAAAATAAAATAATAGATCAGCTTAATTGTATACCAATTAAAAATATGGTTGATGATTATATGTTAATGCAAAATGCATATAAACATGAAACCTCAGAATATAGACTTAAATCTTTTCTTTTAAGTTCTAAAATAAACTTAAAAAGCAAATTAAAACTTAAATTAGGAAGTAATCTAAATATTAGAAAGAATAGAGATAAAATTAATGTATATTATAGCTCGACTATAGCACCTATAGCATTATTTAAAATAAACCCTACATATATTGAGTTTCCAGAATATTGTGAAGATGCTATAGATTATTTAATTAAAATGGAAAATATTGAATTTCACCCCGAGGACATATTAACTAAACTTGACTCTGATTCCAAGATAGTCCTTTGTCAAGAGTTATTAAATGCTGGAATTTTAATTTTAGTACGTTTATAGAAGTAATAGAATGTATTTAAATTTATTAAGTAAAATATTAAGAAATACAATATATGAAGTTAATGCTCCTACTCCTACTCCATTAGAAATGTCAGAGATAGAAGAGATATTAGATAGTTTACTAAAAGAAGGAATCGATCTTAATATTTCTAAAGATAATTTAGTGGCTGCATTACAATATACGAAAAAATCAAGAAATATACATACTTATGTTAGTGAGAAATCATTAGATAATATAAAAAGTTGTGTTGATTTGATTGAAAAAGATTGTGTTCCAGGTGATCTTATTGATTGTGGGGTCTTAAGAGGTGGGACATCAATTTATATGGCTGGTATTTTAAAATCATATGGTATAAAAAACAGAAATCTTATAGTAGCTGATTCTTTTGAAGGGCTTCCTCCACCCTGTATAGAGGATGGAGTTTTTTCTAATGAATTTTGGTATAGATTTTCAAAAAACTTACCTATGTATTTTTTAGACTGTTATTGTGATATAGAACAAGTAAAAAATAATTTTAAATTATATGGGCTATTATCTGAACAGGTAATATTTAAAAAGGGATGGTTCAGTAAAACACTAGATCCAAAATATTTTAAAAATAATTTATCTCTTATAAGGATCGATGCTGATTGGTATCAATCAACTTTAGATGTCCTAGAAAGCTGTTATCCTAAGTTAAGTAAAGGAGGTATAGTGATCATTGATGATTATAAACTAGTTGGTTGTAGAAAAGCAGTTGATGAATTCAGAATTTCTAACAAAATATTTGATGAAATTAAATTTGCAGATAAAGATGCCGGTGTAATTTGGTGGCGTAAATAATTAATTAGTTTATTAATGAAATAAATTATGAAAAAGAATAAATTATTATTGTGTTCTGAAGGTTTTAGTATATTTGGTGGGTGGATTGATTTTATTGTTATATTATCTATAGCAGCTTTTAAATTCAATATAAATTCTTTTGAAATTTCTGTTTTAAGTGCTGGTATATTATTACCTAGTATTGTTTTTGTAAAATATATTGGAGTACTTTCTAATAGTAAAAATACTATTAATTATCTTATGATTTCGCTTTTAATTAGAGCAATAATTGGAATAATTATAATATTTTGTGAAAGCCTGTTAATTTTTTCCTTTTTTGTTGTACTAAGAGCCACATTTAATAGTTTTAACTTACCTGCAATTCAAACTATAGCTGCTAATAATGTTTCTGAAACTGATAGAAATAGTTATTATACTAGCTTAAATATAGTGAATAGTATTTCAAAAATCTTGGCTCCATCATTAGGAGGTATAATAGCTCTTGTTTACGATAGTAATTATAGTTTAATTTTATCTAGTATATTTACCGTTATTAGTTTTATTATAATCTTTTGTATTAGAAATAGTTTAAATATAGTTCAAACAGAAAGAAAAAATGAAAAAAAATTAAGCTTAAAAACAAGTGAATCTGAAAGAAAAATGTGGAATTTAGTTTTGCCTATTATTTGCATATTTTTTCTTTTTGTTTTTATGATAAATAATCAATTACCAGTAATTTTAAAAGATTTAAAAATGAATGAGGCATCTTTAGGTCTTCTTATATCATCCAGTGCTCTAGGAAATATTTTATATGGATTCTACAATTTAAAATTAATTAAAAACACTTCGATCGATAGTTTAAAGAAGTTGAAAAATTCTACTTTTTCAATAATGATAATATTTATATTAATCGGAATTCTGATTAATAGTAGTATTTTATCAATAAGTTACTTGATGATTTTATTTTTTGTATCTGGTGTTTTTAGTTCTAAATTTTCTATCTATTTAAATATTTATTTATCTACTTATATGTTAGAAAATTTTGGTCAAATAATATCAAAATTACAAGCTATACAAAATTTAATTATTTTATTTGCCCCATTTTTAGGTGCATTCATTCTAATTAAATATAATCCATCTATCCTTTTTATTACATGTGGAGTTCTTGGTTTGGTGAGTATGCTTATACTAAACATTTTAATTAAATATAGTTTATTTAAAAATTTAAATAATGTTGAAACATAAAATTATATTAGTGGATAACTAGAATAAGTTAATATTCAATCTAAATTATTTAGTGTTAAGCTTTATTTTATAGGAATTTTGATACCTACATTTTAGGTGAAGATTTATTTTTTTAGCTCTTCAGGAAGCCTAGAGTTACTGATTTGGCTGCGTGTAGCATTGGGCTAATGCAGCATTTGCTTTGTATTTTTACAATAAGCGTTTGATCTGACGTTGTGTAATATCAAGTAGCTGAGCAGCCTGAGACTGGATTGGAGAATTATTTTAATTAATTTATTTTAAGATTTCCTAAAATTAACATAATACACCTTATACGAAATGCTTGATATTTTTCTTTAAATATCAGTATATTAAAGTAAGCCGTTTTGGAGTATAGGGCACCAGAACGGCTTTTTATTGATTATTCATGTTCCACGGTTTTATTCAGTCTTAATAAACCTCATCCGGTTTTTTGGTGAGTCATTATTTCATGTGCTTGCACTGAAATTGGCTCATCAAAAAATTGGAGTCCTGGCTAACCATAAGGAAGAAAAAAACGGCTCAGGAAACCCCTTTTTTTTGGTTCAGGCTCAACGTGTTCTGGAACAGGGATACGTTTATTGTCTTTCTGAGGAGTAGTCAATTCGTCATAGTTTGACTCGGTCTGTGGCCGAGGATCTGTTGCTATATTCGAATTAGTAGATTCATTTAGTTTATTAATATTTTCTTGTTTTGGCTGTTCTAAGGTGCCTTTAAACTCAATTCTATGAGTAAGATCTTCAATATGTTGCATCAAAGACTTTTCTCTTTGATTTGCTAAATCTAACTGATTTTTGAGTAAAGAAATTTGATCTTTTAATACACTTTCAACCTCAGATTGAACGTGTACTTGTACATCCTTCTGAACTTGTTCAGTACGTGTACTGGACTGAACACCGACTGGATTGCCATAAACTCTGATAAGTTCAGATAAGTCTATAAGACCATCATGATCTCTTGATAATTCACCATTTTTTAAAGCCTCATATATTGTTGTACGTGATTTTTTAAAGGCTTTACTTGCATCCATGACGCTGAATTTTGTTGTGTTCAATGTAATCCCTCAGTGCGTGTACAAGGATGTTCATGTGAACATCCAATCTGAACATGAAGTTTATTTTGTATTAAATCCTACTTTCTTTAGATATGGCAGTAATTCTTCAATTTTAAGTGGATCCTGCAACATTTCGGCAATGCGAACAGCAAATTGAGAGTAACTTTCTGTACCTTGAGAATATTTATTCATCTCGGTAAGCTCAGAGAGTTTATTAGCAAAAAGATAACGTTGCGAATCAGTCATTTTTAAAACTATAGGTTGTATAGCTATATCTGACTTCTTTGGTTGCTTTCTAATTTTATAGGTAAACTCAAATCCTATAATTTTTTTCCCTGCCTTCTTATTAGTATATTGAAGGTTATATATATCGCAGGCTTTGCTCTTATTTATTTGAGTGACAGCTAAGTCCAGGACATTGTCTTTTAGATTTGACATAGTTTTATATTTATTTTCGATACCGAACCTAGATCGAAGATCGTCCAACTCTAGAAAAACTTTTTGCTCTTTATAGTTCTGCACTTCTTTAAGAATTTCATATAAGCGATTGGCATATTGGCTGCTTAAATCAACCGTATGTTGAAGATCAATTTGAGTAAATTTATTAGCTAGCTCACTTACAAATGGTAAGACGTCATTAGCAAATTGAATTTCAATTCTAGCTTCACCTTCAAGATATCCCTTCATTTGAATAAATCTATATGTTCTAACGTGTTTTTTAGTATTTGAGATTTCTCGCTCTAATGTGAACTGGCGTTCAAATAAAGTATCTACAGCCGTTCTAAGGGCTTTATAACCGCCATCTATGGTGTCTGAAAACAGATCTGCATATTCATGAGCTGAAATGGTAATTGGTACATTATTATCTAATGTAATCTTATTAGAACGAATTTTTGATAAAGCGATATTGAACAATCTGTGCTCAACAACAGTCATTTTATAATGAGCTTTTACTAAATCATTTGCTTTAGAGACAAGAATCGACATGTCTAAATTTTCTGAACGGCTCATTCTTATTTCCCTATAAACATTATATGGATTTACCAAAATCTAGATAAATTTTTCACTTAGGGAATCATCATAACAATACTCATTTAAATAGTAAAATAAAAACCTATGTTTATACGGATAAAACCTATGTTTGAAACGGATAAAACCTATGTTTGAAACGGATAAAACCTATGTTTATACGGATAAAACCTATGTTTGAAACGGATAAAACCTATGTTTATACCACCATAATATATTGAAAACAAAAAAGAAAAAATGCTTCAAATATTAAATATTATAAATATAAAATAAAAAAGAAAATTCATGAAAATTGCCCTTGGTTTTCGCTACGCTCAAACTCTATTGAATCTCGCTTTCGCTCGATTCGTTGGGGCAATTTTTGGTTCATATTTTCGTGAATTTGAGAAAAAGCAAAAGCAAGATCAAAAGCAGCTCGGAATTCGCTTCGCTCATGAGCTTTTTTTCTCGCTACGCTCGATTTAGGAATCAAACTTGGAAAGTTCGCACCCATGCGGGATGCTCTGTGATGCAGGTGATTGATGGATAGGGAGCTTGTAATCAGGGAAAGGGATGGGCAAATTTTCTCAGTTCGCTCGTAGACACTCGCTCTGTTTATCGACTCATGCCACGAGATTTCATTTTAGGAGCTTGTTGCTGTGCTTTGAGCTGTTGTTCTTGTCTGAGTTTCATCTGTTGTTCTGCTTTGATCTCATCCACACATTTTTTAATGACTTGATAGGATGGGTATAGAGTCTGGTATTGCTTGGCTTTGGCCGGATGTTGTTGTTGGTACTGCTTCCAGGCATGTTCTTTAAACTTTTCATTTTCCAATAAATCCTTCACACCATGTTTTTTCTGGTGTTCATGCTGACCTTTCAGCTTTTTGTGTTCCTGGTAAATCGCATCACGTTGGGCTTCCCAAGCTTTTTTTCCAAACAGTAAGGGTTTGTGCTGGGTTAATTCGTTGTGTTGATCGACCAGGCTTTGCAATTTGTCATGACTTTGCTTGAGTCCGCTTTTCACGATCTCCTGGGCAAGCTGCTGATTGAACTCGTTTTGATGTTTGTGGTGCTTGGTCAGGTTTATTTCGGCTTGTTTGAGATTGCGCTGCATAAAATCCAGGTCTAGATTCGCGTCTTTTGCGCTGATTTCGCGTTTTAGCACTTTGCCAAGGGTTTCCCTCTGTTTTTCCTCAAACAGGGCTTTTTCGTCAATTGGTGGCGTTTTAGCGCTATTTTTGATTTGGATCTGCTGTTCAGTTTTCAGTGTGCTGAGTTTGATCTCATTTTCAGCAATCAGCAGATCCATATTTTTGCCGTATTGCAGTTGAGC
Organism: Acinetobacter lwoffii; assembly: GCF_019048525.1. NCBI lineage: Bacteria > Pseudomonadati > Pseudomonadota > Gammaproteobacteria > Moraxellales > Moraxellaceae > Acinetobacter > Acinetobacter lwoffii. Next base: position 6,940 of record NZ_CP077375.1, read on the forward strand.
CTGATTTCTCTGTTTGATTTCATCATTGCTGCGGCTGATTTCGGTCTCAATCCCTTTTCGGCGTAGTTCGGTGACTTTCGGTCCTTCGTGCAGGGTGGCTTCCAGGCCATTCTCCTGGTCTTTGTAGCTGCGATGGTCGACTCGGGCGGTGTATCCGGCTAGATCCAGGTGCATATTGCAGATATCGGCAAAGTGTTCGCGCCAGTGTTCAATTTCTCCACTGTGTTTCTGATCCAGTTCCCGGGTTTTCTCGGTAAAACCTTCCGGAGTAAGTTTGCGTGTGCTCATCAGGATATGGGCGTGATAATTGCGTTCATCACTGCCGGATCCGGTATGCGGTGCATGGATACAGGCATCGACGGCCACCTGATGTCTGTCCACGATACTGGCGCATAGTTCTTCGAGCATGGCCAGACGTTGTTCCTGGTTCAACTCACTTGGAAAGGCAATTTCAAATTCCCGGGCAACTGTCGAGTTTTTTCGGGTTTCGCGTTGTTCGACTTCGTTCCAGAGTTTTTCTCGATTATTTAAATGTTCTGGTGCGCCTTCGGGTAAGTAAATCTCTTTGTATTCCACCCCGGTTTTTCGGCTGTAGTCATGTTCTCGGCCTTCACGTTCGCAATAAATCTTTTCACCGGCCCGATAGGCAATCGCGGCAGTGGCGGATCGCCCTGCTGATCGTGCTACGGTTTTGACTGAAAAGTGGTAAATCGCCATGTCTATTTTTCGCTTTTAAATTTTCACGTAGTGAAATACAACCGTGGATACGGTTGTCGGGGTATTGGGGAGACCCCAATCGTACTTGCAAACGAAGTTTGCATAAGTGCGCTCTTCGAGGAAAACATTACTATACATATAGCACCTTGAATGCATATTCAAGTGCGCTTATGTTAGGGATGGTTTCCCAGGATGATGGTATCGGATTAATGAGCGTTACTGAAACACTAGACAGCAAAATTAAAGCCCAGGAAGAAAAGCTGAAACAGCTCAAAGCTCAAAGACAGGCAGCACTGGCAAGAGAACGTGCCAAAGAGAAAGAACAGGTACGAAAGGATGATACCAGACGCAAGATTTTAATTGGATCCTGCATGTTGAAAATTACCGAAAATGATGAACAAGCTAGAGCAAAACTGATTGCTCAGATGGATAAGTATTTAACGGATGAAAGAGATCGTAAGCTGTTTGATTTAATCTGAATTACTTAAGATAAATATCTGTAGTTTATAAAATCTGAATTTTTGGCTTATTTCGATGGTTTAATTGATATGCACACAATCCATTCATAGATCCCACTTAAAAAGTCAGTGATACTACACACTTT
>NZ_CP077376.1 GCF_019048525.1 Acinetobacter lwoffii
GAAATCGACCCAAATGATATGAAATGGGAAATTTGGAAGGATTTAGGACAAGCTGTCCTAAATCATAATAAGAAAAAAAATAGAGTCTAGTTACCTTATTATCAGGAACATAGCTATACTAGCCATACATATAGCGCTTATACGATTAAGATAAAGTAGATTAGTTTTATCCTTAAAAAAATATAATAATTTAACTCCCAATAATCCATATATTGTCATACAAATTATATCTATCATCGAAGAAGCGATACCTAGAACTATATATTGATAAGATATATTTAAATTAGGATCAATAAATTGGGGTAAAAATGCAATAAAAAATACAAGTACTTTAGGATTAGAAATTGCTGTTAAGAAACCTTTTATAGGTAATCTATATATATTATGAGTATCATCTTTATGTTCAGAAATACTGTTTTCTGATTTCCATATCATATACGCGATAAAAATTAAGTAGAAAAATCCTAGAGTTTTTATTACCTCAAAAATTATAGGAAAATCATCAATTATTTGTTTTAGTCCAAAACCAATAGCACAAATAATCAGAAAATCAGCTATCGCTGCTCCAATACTAGCTAGAAAAACAGCTTTTATAGAATTATTAAGACCTAGATTTAAGGCCAATAAAGATGTAGGGCCAGGTAAAATGGCCCCTATAAAGCAAAAAAAACTATACAAAATAATTGTATAAAGTTCCATATTATTTTCTACTGTGTAGATGTTTTAGGTATTCATAAGTACTTGGTAAACTTTCCAAGAGATTATCCTCACGTTTCTTTAACTCTTGCATATATTCTCGAGCTTTATCATATTTATTATCATAAAGTATTTTTGGATATACTGAGTTTGGATAGGATTTAAACCCTGTAAACATGCAGTAGTAATTGCTATTTGTCCAGAAATTAGAAAACTCTATATCAAAGTCTCCATAATAATCTTCTTCATTTGTAGTAATTGGAGGAAAATAAAGTAAAACTTTTCACAAGAAAAGTAAAATAAAAAAAATAGCCTAAGCAGAAAATAGGGTGCAATGCTCCAACCCTGCTACAAATACAATAAAAGCAAATGCACTCAACTTCTCAACATGCTCCCCAAAGCGTCGCACTTCGTGCTTTGGCTTTGGTGAACGGTTGAGAGAGTTTCGGCAATACTCACCCTAAGGGACGACTTTTAAAAAAAGTCATTTCCCTTAAGTATTGCCGATTTACCTGTATATATTTGGCTTCGGAGCCACGTATATCGGTCGTATCCGCACATAGCTTTGCTGACTATGCAGACAAGGACTCAAAGTCTTGCACTTCGCTCCACGCGCTCCCTGTCGTTACATTGCCTGTATCTCTGCGAGGGTTTCCCCAACGTACAACTTAACAAGTCCTATGTAACTACTCCCAACGCTCCGCCTGTGTGAAGTTCCCCTGTAAGCGGTTTAGCCTTTCGACTATAGCTACAATACGCCAGTGACACTTATTCCTACCACACGTACTGCATGCCGACCGTAAAACGGACACGCAGAAGCGGGCAAAGCTCGATCTAGGATACTTATTTGACGATTTAAAACACGAATTAACGAAGACTTATCATTTTGAGGCTTGATATAAACACTGTTTATTGTGAAAATAGAGTTCAGGTACAAGCCTTAGTGTGAAATCAGTGCGAGGTGGTACTCCGCTGATCTTCGTTACTTGATGTTGAAGCATCAAATAACTGCGTACCGCTGAATATAAAGCGAAAGCCCGTCGAGTTTCAATACTCGATGGGCTTTTTCTTTGTATTTTTAAATTAAAATTTACTTTTCTTTGTTTAAAGCAAACTTTCGCTTCTTAATCACTGTAATCGGCTTTTCTTGTGGAGCCATATTTTTCTGAATGGCCACCTGCTTCATTTCTACTGGTACAGCACTATTTTCAGTAGACTTTGGACTAGATTCTTTAGGCTTCGAGTCTGTTGATTTTTGCAGAGTTGCTTCTTTATTTTTAATTTTTATATAAATTTCATGTACGACCGCATTATGTTCTTTAATCTCCCTATTTTTGCTCGTTATTTTTTTATATTGTTCTTTAAAGGGCTTTATAAAATTCTTGATAGTTGATAGCAGTAGAGCTTCATCGGGGTGTATATCAGCCAGTGTTTTTGGTGCTTCCATTTGCACAAAATCAATGAAATTCAGGGGGAATTTTTCAACAATTTCAGGCGTTGCAAAACTAATAAAATCATATCCATGGTAAGAAATTACAGCATATTTCGTATCCTGCTTAATCGGATGTTTGATATATCCCCTTATGGTCGCTTCTCCCTGATCCAGTAGCTTCTTTATATAGAAATCTTTGATTTGATTCTCTGAAAATGCACTTTTCCTATAAAAATTAATTTTTTTATTAATTTCTTCTCGTTCTTCTATTTCATCAATATTTTCTAACTTATTACTAAATTCAATAAATTGAGCATGATTATGTTGAGCAAGTTCAGAAGTCCAAATTAAGAGTTGTGCAAGATTATCAGACAGAGGTGGTCCCACTTGTTTGAACAACTAAAAGCTTATTTATAAGTGATATTCTGCTCTAGTTAAGCTACCTTATTTTGTTGTGGTAGCTGGTCATAGTAAAACTCATCTGGAGTCATTTTGTCCAGACTCGAATGAGGTCGTTTCAAATTATAAAATTCAAAATATGCGTTTAATTGCTTCTTCGCATCCAAAACATTGCTGTAGGCTTTGAGATAAACCTCCTCATATTTAACGCTCCGCCATAATCGTTCAATCATCACATTATCGACCCAACGACCTTTACCGTCCATGCTGATTTGGATGTCATTTGATTTTAACACTTCAATAAACGCATCACTGGTAAATTGACTGCCTTGGTCTGTATTAAAGATTTCAGGTCGACCATATTTTTCAATAGCTTCATTTAATGTTTCTATACAAAATGCAACCTCCATACTAATCGATACGCTATGGGCAAGCACCTTACGGCTGTACCAATCAATCACAGCACATAAGTAGACAAAGCCTTTTGCCATAGGGATATATGTTATATCCGTTGCCCACACTTGATTACTCCGTTGAATATTCAATCCTTTGAGCAGATATGGATATTTACGGTGAGCTTGATTGGCCTGACTTAGATTTGGTTTACGATATAACGCATTAATGCCCATTTTTTTCATTAAAGTACGTGTATGACGTCGTCCTATATGATGTCCTTGACGGTTCAATAAATCACGCATCATACGGCTACCTGCAAAAGGGTATTGCATATGTAATTCATCAATACAGCGCATCAGCTTCAGATCTGATGCACTCACAGGTTTTGGGCGATAGTAATAACAACCACGGGAGACTTTCAGTAGCTTAGCTTGCTTAGATACTGAAATCTGAAGTGAGTCGTCGATTAACTTTTGTGGTTGAAGCGGCCCAGTTTCTTCAACACACCTTCTAAAAAATCAATTTCTAATGCCTGCTCACCGATTTTTGCATGTAGTTTTTTTAGATCAATGGGTGGTTCTGCTGGAGCTTTTGATTGATCGAAGGCTTGCGAGGAAGCCGAAATCAATTGATTTTTCCAGTCAATAATTTGGTTTTGATGAACATCAAATTCAGCACTCAATTCAGCAAGTGTTTTTTCTGCTTTAATCGCAGCAAGTGCTACCTTAGCTTTAAAGTCATTTGAATGATTTCTTCTTGGTCTACGTGTCATAAAATACTCCATATATTGATGTTTATAACATCATTTGGGGAGCAAAATATCACTTATAGGTGTTGTTCAAATTTCCTGATCCACCTCTGACTTAATAATCTCAATATCATTTAAATCAAGCTTCTTCATTAGTGTAAGCTCTTCCTGCTTGAACTCTTTTCTTTCTAAACTTGACCGCTTCAACATAACAACTTCCTTAACTTTTACTAACTTCAAAACATTAAAAACAATTCTGAATGGTCACTTAACCAAAAATTTCTGAATGGCTATCTAACTGGTGTAATTCTAAAACATCATCCCCTACGAGCCTATAAATCAAGACTAAATCAGGTTTAACGTGGCAATCTCGACAATTTTTAAACTCAGCACCACCTTTTAATGGATGATCTAGATATTTTTCAGGTAATGGACTATTAGCAACTAAACAGTCCAGTACCTCGGCCCATTCAGCCGTAACCAAATCTAAATAACGTCTTTTAATGTCTCTTTTAAATGAACTGGTTACGATTATTTTTCGTTTAGCCATTAGCTTCTTCCGACATTGCTTGGATGGCTTCTTCTACTGTTTCATACTCGGTGTACTCCCCATTTTCAATTTCTTTAAGAGATTGAAGCAACTTTGCTGCTGCTTTAGGGGTTAAAGCTGTTTCCCTTGCATAATCAAAAGACAATGGAATCGTTTTCGTTTTAACAATTTGATTTAAGAACAGTTTAAATGCCTGTGGCATGGTTAAACCGTAGTCCTCCAAAATAGGAGTAACTTTTTCTTTCAGTTCTGCCTCTAAACGCATATTGAAATTGACTGCGGACATGGTTAATCCCTCCAAGGAACCAATAATGTAAAGATAATATAAGGCATTGTCTTTACTTTTTCATTACTTTTGATGTAAAAATATGAGTATTAAAACTCTAATTATTGGCATAACAGACTTTCAAATTTTGTTTTCGAATTTTTCTATATAGGGTCGATCACACATAAATCATGATTTTTTCCATAATTGCACTGTTCTTTCATCACACGCACACATGGTTTAGATTCTTCTCCAACAGTACAACTTCGAATCTCAAGCTGAATACCATCCTCTCTTAAACTTTCAATCTTAGAAATATTCTCTAGCGGTTTGATATAAACAGCAAATAACCAAATGATGCCAAGCATAAGAATGGCAAAAATCCCCAAAACTATTGTGATGATTTTCCATGAGAATTGATCACTGGCTGAATCAATCGAATTTTTTAAGCGTCCAAGTGCTTTAGCGGTCTTAACAAGCTCCGCTGTACCCTCCTGTAAACCCGTATTTAGCGATTTTGATACGGTATGATGGGTTTGCCCTGCGATAACCTTCTGAATGCGTTCTTCGGTGATTTGAAGCTCTTTAACGGCCTGATTGACTAAGTTTTGCTGTTGTTCTGCAACTGCCATCAGTGCATATAGCTTTTTTTCATCAGGTGTCATCGGCTCATCCCTTTAAAATTCATGGTTTTCTGTTGCTCTCGTTCTAATTTCTGCTGTTCTTTGTACTGTTCCAAAGCAAGCTGTTTGAAGCTATCAAAATCAGCCTTAAAGCTCTCAATACCTTGTTTAATTTCTTTGTCTGAAATTGGGCTGTCTTTGAGGTCTTGGAGGTCTTTTTTCGGGTCGCCTAAGTCTAGCCCTACAAGCTCTTTATGGGCTGTACGCGACTGTTGCAGGGCTTCCCTGATTTCAGGATTCTTCGCTTGGCTTGGTAGCAGTTTCTTTTCAGGTTCTTTGTCAATGCCTTGCTCTTTATAGCTTCGCATATCAATACGGCTGTCAAGTTGATGTTTTTCTAAATGGCTGTTGCATAGATCTGCCCATCTTTGGCGTAGGTCTTTAATATCGGTTTTTCGTTCCTGGTAACTCTTGCCGGTATTGTCTTTTTTAGCTCCGCCACGTTCAGGATTCTTGCTGTTATAGCGTTTAAAATATTGCTCTGGATCTCGCTCGATTCCATCTTGCAGACGTTCATTAAACATAAGGTGGACGTGGGGCTGATCGTTGCCATCCATTGCTTTAGGGTTATGAATGGCAAACTGATACGGATATTTTGAGCCAATTTCAGACTGGATAAAGTCCTCGACCAGTTCTAGGCGTTGCTCGGCATTCATCTCTCTAGGCAGGGCAATTTCATATTCTCGGTAGGTACTGCCATTTTTGCGCTCGTAAAGGTCGGCTGACTGCCAAAAGTTAATCGGATTATGTTCCGCCCATTTCGGCATGTTCCCATAGTCACTATGTTCAAGGTCAGTTTTAGCCTGTTCCTCTTTTTTCTTTTTTTCTTCATCCCGATCTATATATTCGGCATGCGGGGCTGCCTTACCTGCCTTACCAACTTTGACACTTAAACGAGCAATCGCCATTAGGTTTTATCCTGTTCCTTTTTTTGGTTGCGTTCTTTCTTAAAGGCTCTTTGATCGAGTATCGAAGCCCATATCATAATAATGATAAGTAGCGGTGCTGCGATCACGCCAAAAGTAATGTCTTTGATTTTTCCCAATACCTGTTTTAGTTGCATATTTTGCTCCTAGCTTTGGTACTTCTTTTTTCCGTAAATTTTCAATTTACGAAAAAAAGAAGTTTCAGGGTTTTAGGGATGAAGTCCCTAACGTGATTAGGTTTCTCAATGAAATTGAGAAACGTCTAAGCGCGCCATCAAATTTTTGATGGAAGTGCAGACGACAATCTCTAGAACGACTTTAACAAAATTACGTTACTCGAACGTAAATATTTTGTTATCGTTCTTTGAGTATTGAGCCTGTAATTTTGCGGTATCTGAATCAAGGAATTAAATATGAATAATGAATGGCTATTTGAAAAAATCACCTATATTTCTGCTTTAAAGAACCCTAATGATGCTCAAAAACTTTTACTTGAATTAGCCAAAATTCAGTACAGAACACCTGACCAAGAGAAAAAAATTAATGCCTTAATCAAAGCTGAAAAAGCAATAGATCGAGCAAATAAGCAAAAAGTTGCAGTTAGAAAATTATTGAATGCAGAAAAGGAAGCTGAACGAAAAGCTCGTACACGCCACCTTATCCAATTAGGCGCACTTTTTGAGATTGCTAACCTAGATAAGCGTGATCCTGCGGAATTACTTGGAGTTCTGCTTAAAACTGCT
>NZ_CP077377.1 GCF_019048525.1 Acinetobacter lwoffii
AGACGAATTATTTCAGCAGTTGGGCTTGCCTGAATCCTATCAAGACCTAAGCAACCTAAAAAAACGTGTAATTAAGCCATCACTGGACGAGATCACAGCCAACACCGACATAGACCTAAGCTATGAGAATGTGAAACGTGGGCGTTCCGTGGTTGGCTTTAAGTTCACTGTCAAAGAAAAACCAAAGCCCAAAGTTATAGAAACAGGACGAGATCCAAATACACCTGACCTATTCCACAAAATGACAGAATCTCAACTTGATACGTTTAGCAGTAAACTTTCAGAACTCCCTGAAGTGCAAAAGATGGCACATGCAGGCGAAGATATGAAACCATTTATTGCTCGTATTCGTTCGATGCTCAAAGACTCTGAAAAACAAAAAACGTTGCTTCCCCATCTAGCAAAATTAGGATTTAAATCGAAATGATGTTTGAGAAAAAAATCACTCAGTTTGAAAGGGAAGTTTTGCTACAAGAAAAAATTGAGCAGCTCGAAAACGAGCTTAAAGAATTTTCTGATCTTCAAAAAAAAGCATATAGCGAACGGCTTCAAAAAAGTATCGTGGGTTTAGAAAATAGAATCTATCGAATCAAGAAAATGCTTTATACAACCTGAAAGGTTGTCAGGGGTTAAGGGGAGGATTCCCCTTACTCATGAACTTTCAATGTACCTTTAGGTGCTTTGAAAGTGGAGTGAGTCCACTTCGCTATCGCAAAGCTCAAAAAGCTCTGCTATCGTGTGTTTTTTGCGGTGTCGGATTTCGCCCATGTCATTTGCTATTTTGCGTATTCAGAAACTCAAATCATTTGCCGATGTTGGAGGCAGTCTTTCGCATAATTATCGCAATCGAGAAACGTTAAATGCCGATGATGCTCGTACACATTTGAATGAACATGCCTTGGATACCAACGAAAAATGTATGACCGCTATTCGTGATCGTATTCCTGAAAAAAGACGTAAAGATGCAGTTTTGTGTATTGAACATTTGATTACAGCGAGTCCGGAGTGGGATGGCTGGGGAACTGAAAAAGAAACCGCATTTTTTGAGCAGTCGAAAAAATGGCTTGAAAATAAATATGGTAAAAATAATGTCGTCAGCACCACCATTCACCGTGATGAAACAACCCCTCACCTTGTCGCCTACGTTGTTCCAGTGGACGAAGAAACGGGGCGATTGAATGCTAAAAAATATATCGGTGGATCTAGACATACACTTTCACAAATGCAGACTGATTTTGCAGTTGAAGTAAAAGATTTAGGACTAGATCGAGGGATCCAAGGGAGCAAGGCAAAACATACGTCTATTCAAGAATATTATGAAAAATTGAACAATTACGAGAATGAACCAGGCATTGAAAAAGGACTCACCTATGAAGTGCCTGAACCTGAGTTTTTTGAATCTAAAAATGCCTACGGTGAGAGAGTCGCAAACGCTATGATTGATCAGATATTTGATCAAATTGCGCCACGATTTGACCGAGCGAATGCACTGGCTAGTCAAACGGAAAAATTAAAAAAAGAACTGTCTGATACCAAAAAAACACTCGATGAGGTTCAGCAACGAGCAAAGCCATATTTAGACATAATCAACGAATATAATCATCCAAATCTTGAGAAAGAATTTAATAAGCAAGTTGCTAAATTAAAAGATAATTTTGATTCAGCACTTGAACATCATAGATTCCTAAAAAGACAGGAAGAACAAGAAAGATTTAACCAACAACGTGAACTTCGCAATCAATTACACTTAGAGCACGAACAAAAAAAACAACTGGCTGAGCAAGAAAAGCAGGAAAAAGAACGTTTGGCACTTTTAAGACGTCAAGAATTAGAAAAACAGCGAAAAAATGAGCCTAAAAAACCTGATAACGCCAATGATAACGACTACTCACCCTCATAACACCCATTTAAACGCAAAAAAATGGGGTTTTTAGCCATGTTTGGTGTTTTATGCATGAAAGTATAGTTGAGATAATAAAAACCTCTTAGAACGCAAATTAGAGCGTTTTAGCGAGTGTTTACGAGCGACACAATGAAAATTCGCTTATTCCCCCCTCTGGAAAACCGCTTTTGCTTTTTAAAACAGATGAATCGCAGATGTAGCAATGCTTTCAACGCTATATCTATACGTTTATCGACCCAAAGAGTTAGCGAGTGTCTATGAGCGGAGTATTGATGCTTTTGCTCTTAAAAAAGCATGAGCATAGCGAATGCATTAGTAACGCTTTTGCTTTTGCTTTTGCTCTTGAAAAGACACGAGCGAAGCGAGTGCCATAGCCTTTGATTTTGCCTTTGATTCTCTTTTTTAGCTTTTAAAAAGCTTTTAAAGACTTTTCGCCCCTCTACAGACCTTGCTAGACATAGCTTTCAGACTTTAAAAAAGTACAAATGCCAAGTATTAAAGTACAAACGCCAAGTTAAAAGCACTTAAAAAAGTACAAACGCCAAGTTAAAAAAGTACAAACGCCAAGTATTAAAGTACACAATTAAACTTTGAACTTTTATTGGTTAAAAGGTATTGTCTTAAACGATGTACTTTATTTGGAAAATACTATGGATTTGGATGTTAAAAAACACTATCCCAAAGACTGGATAGTTTTACAAAATAGAGTGGTTGAATGCTTTAGAGGTATGTCCCTTGATGAAAAGCGTTTATTTATCATGGCAACCCCTTTGGCAAGAACCACAAAAATATCAAGCAATGATCCTATTTTTATATCTTCGAGTGACTTTTCAAAGGAGTGTGGCATTGACTTATCAACGGCTTATACAGCTTTAGAATTGGCATCTGAACGCCTATTTACTCGGTTCTTTGGTTACACCAATGCTGAGGGTGACAGGGTAAAAATGCGTTGGCTAAACAAGGTGATTTATAAGGCAGGGCAAGGCGGTTCAGAACTATATTTTACAGATGAAGTACTTCTATTACTTAGAGAGTTTGACGCCCTAAACCCTTATACCAAGTATAAAAAAGAGGTCGTTTTACGGCTTAAAAAAGACTACTCGCTAGACTTCTATCACTTGGCTAAGAAACACCAAACAATGGGCGGTTTTCAAATCAGCCT